>WQST01000053.1 GCA_009787745.1 Lachnospiraceae bacterium | reverse complement strand
GCGGCAGAGAGGGTCTACCAGTCAATACAAAGTCAGTTATTAACTCTTGAAAATATGCCCGCTCGTTACAATGTTGTGAGCGATGAACCGTATGCTTCGATGGGTGTGAGGTTAATGCCTGTAGAAAACTATAATGCTTTTTTCATTATAAGCGAAAGCGATCATGAAGTTCATGTGATTCGTATACTGTATAACCGCCGTGATTGGCAGAGTATCTTGCAAATAAATAGTTCGGATTTACTAAGCTAAAAGCTTCTTTACTGTAAAGCTTTCATCACTAAAAAAGAGAAATGCCCTGACCTGATAGCAGGTATTGCTTTAATCTATCCTCAAGTGTTACACCTGTCTCAGCAAATGAAACTCTCACGATTATATCGCCATAGCGGTAGAGGTGAGGGTTTTTAATTTGCCGTAAATAGGATTTTTGCCGTTCTTCCTTCGAAAGTGTCGGATCGATTTCTACATGCGGATATCCGCAAGGTCACTAATATCTATTAATTCTCTTATGAGTGTGTTTTCTTTGAAAGCCATTGTGCTCATTAGTGGCATCTCCTCTCTGTTATCGGGGTGATTATGTACTCCCATCCGGGTATAATGGACTAACACGGCAATCCCTTTGTTTTCAAAGATTTTCCTGTTAAGTCCTATTAATTACACATTCCTATACTCACATTTTAAAAGAGCTAGATGAGAAGCGTCCGTCACCTGATTTACTCCAGAAAATCATAAGTTTTTGCATTGCGATAATACCGCAATAAGGGTATAATAATTTTATAGTCATTGCCCTACTTGAAAGGAAGCTCACTTTGCGTATATATTTTGAATTGTTGCTATAACAGACCGTATGACAATCAAGAGCTTGAGCGGATTCATCTGGAAAGCGAAATTATCCTTATGTTATTGCAAAAAGCCGAAGAAGATGCATACGATATAATCGGAAGCGATATAATCTCTATAGAGATAGGCAAGATTAAAGACCGTGAGAAACGCTTAAAAGTGAAAACCTTATATGAAATTGCTTCATTGCATATTGACCTTACTGATGATACCAAAAACAGAGCTTTACAGCTACAAAGCATATCAAATATTCGGCTATATGACAGCCTTCATATAGCGTCAGCCGAAAAAGCAATGGCGGATATAATGTTTACCACAGACGATAGACTGGAAAAAGCATGTGAAAAACTTGATTTGAATGTCAGGGTAATCAATCCGGTAAAATGGTTTTTGGAGGTGAGCAACAATGAATAATACTGCGGTGAATAATAATACTGCGGTGAATGTGAAGAATCCCACTGAAATCAGAAAAGCAGGTATAAAAGCGCTCAAAGAAGCTTTAGGAGCTGTCGGAATGGCGCGGTTCTTTCAACAGTTCGATTCTGGTAGCGGCGATTATACCAAGGAAAAGTATGAACAAGATGATATCACTTTGGAAGAGTTGAAAAAAGAGCTAAAGCTGCTTAAATCTTAACCCGATTTTAAAACGAACATTAATCCCAAATTAACACAACGAAAAAAGCATCTGTTATTGATGCTTTTCTCGTTTTTCACATATCGTTCTAATCATTGCCCTTACCGGGCTTTTCACCTGTACGCGAGAAGATTCGAACTCCCGACCTTCTGGTCCGTAGCCAGACGCTCTATCCAGCTGAGCTACGCGTACATCTGCTGAATATTCAGCAACGAATCTAATCTTACATTAATTAATCAGCTTTGTCAAGCCCTACCTTGAATCGCCGAGGAAAAAAATTGCGACGGTTCCGGGACCGACATGGGTGCCGATAATAGGTCCGGCATAACTTATCATGAAATTCTCAATTCCGTACCGTGCGTTGACTTGTTCCTTAACATATTCGGCATCGGAAATACAATCACCATGCATTATAAAAACGATATCGTCTTTTCCGCGCAAAGCATTCTTTTCATTCATATATTCAACCAGTGAATCAAGTGATTTCTTGCGCCCTCTGGTTTTGCCCAGCACAACAAGGCGTCCTTCCTGATTAATATGAATCAGCGGTTTAACCGATACCAGCGTCCCGACTAATGCTGATGTCCTGCTAACCCGTCCCCCCCGATACAAATGATTCAAATCATCAACCGTAATAATATGGACAGTTTTTTGGATATTCTCCTGCACCCATTGCGCTGTCTCTTCCATACTCTTACCCTGCTCCCGAAGCATAACGGCTTTGTAGACAAGCAAGCCTTCACCCAATGAAGCACTCAAAGTATCAATTACAACTATTTCGCAATCAGGATGTTCATACATCATTTCTTCGGCGGCAATTCGACCGCTGTTATAAGTACCGCTAATTCCCGAAGAACCTGCCAGATAAAGGATTTTTTTGTTCGTTTTATAATATTCCTCAAAGCAGGCTTTGGCTTCGTCGGGATTGACCTGCGAAGTGGTCGGCATTTTACCTTTTCGCATTGCATCGAAAAATTCTTTAAGTTCCAGTTCCTTACCTTGTCCATAAACCACATCGTCAATAATATAGCTTAAATTCATACATCCTATCTGATGCTTATCCAGATAATCCTTTGGCAAATCAGCCATACTGTCTGTTACAATCTTGAAATAATCCATAATTCCTCCCTAAAGATTATAATTGTCTTCTTTATAATACACTAATAATTTTATTTTAGCTATCTTTATACATATTTTTTTTTACATTTTTGAAAATTATGCTATACTTAGCATGAAGATAAATCTTTCATACATCTTGATTTGAGAGCGTGCCTATGCACACTCATGGGAGTTAGTGTGAAGAATTATTTTAAGTCCGCCAAAAACGAACTCGGCGGTGATGGGAGTCGTATCTCACGACATGAGGTTAACGTATGGATAAAAATTTGACTTTACTAACTGATTTATATGAACTGACGATGATGCAAGGGTATTTTCGTAATAAAGACCGTAATGAAACGGTTATCTTCGATATGTTTTACCGCTCTAACCCGTTAAACGGCGGATATGCCGTTATCGCGGGGCTGGAACAATTAGTACGTTATATCGAAGAACTCAGCTTCTCGGATGTTGATCTTGATTATTTAAGAAGCCTTAATATGTTCGATGAAGATTTTCTTGATTATTTGCGCAGTTTCCGATTTTCGGGTGATATCTATGCGATACCCGAAGGAACGGTTGTCTTTCCCCGTGAACCGCTAATCAAAATAATCGCGCCGATTATGGAAGCGCAATTCATTGAAACCGCAATTTTAAATATTATTAACCACCAAAGCTTGATCGCCACCAAAGCCGCGCGCGTTTGCTTTGCCGCGAAAGGCGACAGCGTTCTGGAGTTCGGTCTGCGAAGGGCGCAAGGGCCTGATGCGGGAATTTATGGCGCCAGAGCGGCGATGATCGGTGGTTGTATGGGTACTTCCAACGTTCTTTGCGGGCGTCTTTTCGATGTGCCTGTTCGCGGCACCCATGCTCATAGCTGGATTATGAGCTTTCCTGATGAGTATACGGCTTTTAAGGCTTATGCTGATATTTATCCTGACTCGTGTATTTTACTGGTCGATACTTATGATACACTTAAATCAGGTGTTCCCAATGCTATTTCCGTTTTTACCGAGATGCGAACAGCGGGAAAGGAGTTAAAAAATTATGGGCTTCGTTTAGACAGCGGCGATTTGGCTTATTTATCAAAAAAAGCACGGCGAATGCTTGACGCCGCAGGTTTTCATGATGCAATTATCTCCGCCTCGAATGATTTGGACGAATACTTAATCGAAAGTCTAAAGTCGCAAGGAGCGGCGATCACTACGTGGGGGGTCGGCACACATTTAATTACCTCAAAAGACGACCCCGCATTCGGCGGTGTCTATAAATTAGCGGCGATAATGGGAGCGGACGGCGGTTTCATTCCCAAAATCAAATTTTCCGAAAACTCCGATAAAGTGACTAATCCGGGGAACAAAAAAGTTTTACGGATTTATGATAAAGAAAGTCAGAAAATCAAAGCTGATTTGATTTGTTTGGATGATGAAGTCTATGATGAAAATCAGCCGCTTAGGCTTTTTGACCCGAATGAACCGTGGAAAAAGACTATTCTTGATAGCGGCAGCTATATAATTCGTGAATTAATGATTCCGATTTTCCGAAATGGTAAATGTGTTTATGCTTCGCCGCCTGTTATGGCGATTAGGGAATATTGCCAACAAGAACTTTTGACTTTGTGGGATGAAACCAGACGCTTTGTGAATCCGCATTTGGTTTATGTCGATTTGTCAAAAGATCTTTATGATATGAAGATTAATTTGTTAAGTGAAAAAACTTCTGCCTAGCGATAGCCATGTCATTCTGAGTGAATAGCGGTGATGATTGCTTTTCACTCAGGATGACACAGGATATTCTTGAGATTGCGGGGCAAGCCCGCGGCGACCAAATAGTGACGAACCAAACATCGGCACGACAAAGCCTTACTTAAATAAATTAGCAAGTTCTGTTGCTTTTCCGATATCACCGTCGATTTTTAGCTTGCCTGTCGTAAATGCCAGCACCGAGTTAAGCTTCTGATTAATCAGCTTAATGAAATTCGCGGAAGAAATAAGCAAATTAGCCTGACGATCATTGTATTCAAATGGTTCGATCGAAAGCTTGCCATCTTTCACTTCAACATAGAAAACCTCGTTTAAATCTGTTAAGGTAATTTGAACCGCTAAAAATCCTTCATAATTCCCTTCCTGAAACGATGCTGTTTTCTCTTTCACTTGCTTAATTACATTGTCCAGTGTCATAGAAACCTCCTTAAATTTTATTTATACTATTACTGTTGCTATCGTTTTCTCATCGTACTGAGTTGAAATAATATCGCCATCCGCCATTCGTGAGTAAGCACCATATGGCTTGCCGTTATAACAAAATATTCCTGTTAAATTACTGTAATCACGGACTATCGGTTCCGCTAAAGAATAATCAATATTCGGTGTCTTGTACGGTTGGTTAAATTTTTGTAAAACATAGTCTTCTTTTAGGTGATCATTTAATGCTTTCTGCCAATCTTCTAACGAGCAGTTTTTCCCTGCGTAAAAACCTTTCGCACCGTATGAGTCACATGGCTTAATTATCCATTGTTCGCGGTTTTCGTTAACGTTATTCAGAGAGATATTTTCGCTTGTCAAAGAAAATGTCGCAGGAAAATGTTTCTCAATAAAACAATATTCTTCTGCGGATAATATATCTTTTGTAGCTTGATGATATAAAATGAAAAATAACCTTTTGTTATGAACTATTTGAGTTACAAAATCACCGATTAGGCAAACCGCGCCGTCGCGGACAGCATTTAAAAAAGGCGTTACCTCATCATAGTGCTTCATTATATCGCTGGTTACTGCCCGACGATAAATCGCATCGATTACCATTCCACTTTTGGTCGTTAATACCTTACCGTTATAGATAAGATCACGAATATCACAAATTTCGGTCTCCATGCCGTGACGGATAAAGGTTTTCATGAATTGTTCAAATTCTGTGACGTAACCGACGTCCAAAAAGTCAACGATGGCTACCCGCGGGAGATTTTTTTCCTGTTGCACTGACGCTTTATCTTTTTCATCCAAGAAAGCTTGATAAACTGTCAGAAATTCTACCGCCCAAGAATCAAATAGTTCAAAGCGGCGATACGGCTTATCTTTCGCAAAAGTTTGGAAAGCGGAATTATGTTCAAGAAACTCGCCTAATAAGCGATCCTCATTCATCGCGCTGGTTCCGTCGGTATTGATTTCACACATCGTAATGGCGCCTTTTTCTTCATCAAGAAAAAAATCAATTCTCGCCATGGGGATATAACCGTTACGGCGATGGGATGAAAGAATTAATTCTTCAAGCTTTGGGGCAAACCCGAATAATTTGCGATAGTCGGCGTCAGAGAAATATTTTTCTATCACTTTATCAAAAATAGAGTATAGTTTGGTAATAAAGCCGCCTATTTCATCGTATTGCTTTTCTGATAAAACTTTGGGGACTGCCAGGGTGCGGACACAAATGTTACGGTATGACAGGTCAAATTCTTTGATTAATTTGTTTATATGATTAAAATCGGCTGTACTCCCGTTTCTATCCTTTTCCATTATGTTAATAATTTCTGTTTCAAAGCTCATTTTTTCTCCATTTCTTCCTCACAAACACTATCATACCACATCCTGATAGGTTGTGCAATAACAGGGGGCAATGACATGGTTCATGGTTAATTGCCATTTTAATTTATTCGAATTTGAAACAATGTTTCATATTCATATTGACAATAAAAAATATCATGATAGACTAGTAATGTGAATGCATAGATCACTTGTTAATTTTTGCACCCCCGCACAAGTTCTGCTTGCGAAATACATGAGGATTATTATGAAAAGACCGAAAAGTTATAAAACTAAGCAACGGGAATCTATCTTAAACTATATTGCATCCCTTGCCGAAAAGCATATAACTGCGGCGGAAATTGCCGCTCATTTCAAGAATGCGGATATGATCATCGGGAGAACGACTATCTACCGCCATTTGGATAAAATGACCGAAAGCGGGGTTCTTCGCCGTTATACTACTGATGGTGTTTCGGGTGCATGTTATCAATATACCCCGCATCGCGATGAATGCCGGGAACATTTACACCTTAAATGTGAAAGTTGCAGTGAGTTGATTCATTTAGATTGTGAGATGTTAAAAGATATCAATAGGCATGTTTTATATGAGCATGATTTTCGGATTAACGCGCTGAAAACAGTTCTGTACGGGACGTGTACGGAATGTATCAGCAGTAAGTGAGGACACTATTAATGAAACCAAAAATAATCGCTTTAATGATAATAATTGTGCTGGTATTTACCGCTTGCGGTGAAGTTAATCAGCCTTCTGATGAAAGTGTTAACAAGTTCTCTGTCGTTTGTACGGTTTTTCCGCTTTATGATTGGGTTCGTGAGATTCTTGGCGAGCGTACCGATGAATTTGAGTTAACCTTGCTTAGTAATCGCACGGATTTTCATAATTATCAACCTTCTGTCGATGATATCGTTAAGATTTCGACTTGTGATTTGTTTATTTATATCGGCGGTGAATCTGATACTTGGGTTGATGGTGTATTAGCCAATAGTTTGAACCCGAATATGATCGTGCTAAATCTTCTTGATATTCTTGATACGCAATCAATAACGGTCTTCTCAAAAGAAGCGGATAAAATAAGCATTGATATTAACTCTGAGATTCTTATTGTTGAAGTCCATGACGATGATGATTGCGGCACTCACGACCATGACGACTGCGACACTCACGACCATGACAACTGCGACAATCACGACCATGACGACTGCGACAATCACGACCACGATGACTGCGACAATCACGACCACGACGACTGCGACAATCACGACCACGACGACTGCGACAATCACGACCATGACGACTGCGACAACCATGACCACGACCACGAGTTAGATGAACACATCTGGCTTTCCCTTTTTAACGCTACTTACTCATCACTGATAATCGCCGACGCATTGAGCGAACTGGACTCCGAAAATAGTGATCTTTATACCGCCAATTTAGATTCCTTCCATGCGCAAATTAAAGTGCTTGACAATAAATACCGCGAGATGATAAAAAATGCCGCTTACCACACGCTTATATGCGCTGACCGTTTTCCTTTCCGCTATCTGGCCGAGGCTTACGGACTTTCATATTTTGCCGCCTTCTCAGGATGCTCCGCCGAAACCGAAGCAAGCTTCGAGACAATTATATATTTAGCAGAAAAAATCGACGAACTGGGAATTAATAAAATTATCGTAACCGAAAGCTCTGACCAAATGATTGCCAAAACCATCATTAACAATACCCACAATAAGAATCAAGAAATTTTTGCCCTTGATTCGCTTCAATCAATATCATCCTCCGACGCTTTACAAATATCATATTTAGAAATCATGGAAAAAAATCTCCATGTTCTGACAGAGGTTTTAAATTAATGACTAAAAGTGAACCGCTAATAACTTGCCAAAATCTGACCCTCGGCTATGAAGGAAAAATTGTTATCTCCGATCTTTCTTTTATCGTTAATAAAGGCGACTATCTTTGTATTACCGGGAATAACGGTTCCGGGAAAAGTACCCTGATGAAAGCAATCTTGGGGCTTAAACCGCCGATGTCAGGACGAATCATCTTAGACGGCGGGTTAGCCGCCGGGGAAATCGGTTATCTCCCCCAGCAAACAATGATTCAAAAAGATTTTCCCGCTACCGTCCGTGAAGTCGTTCGTTCAGGACTTTTAAACCGCTTGGGACTGCGTCCTTTTTATAATGCCGCCGAAAAAGCTATGGCCGAAGATAATATGAAAAAGCTGGGGATCGACGGCTTAGCAGGGCGCTGTTATCGGGAGTTATCAGGGGGACAGCAACAAAGAACACTTTTGGCGCGCGCCTTATGCGCAACCAGGAAAATATTACTATTAGACGAACCTGTTGCGGGGCTTGACCCGCAAGCTACAGCCGATCTGTATACTTTAATCGAGACACTGAATCATGAAGGGATTACGATTATAATGATTTCTCATGATGTTGATATTTCATCGGGCTATGCTACAAACATGCTTCGCATAGATGAAAATAAATAATTATATCATGCTCTTCGGAGGATGTTTTTTAAATGCACGGGGTATAAAATGAGCGAGATTTTTAATAAACTATATCTTTACTTCCAATTCCCATTTGTTTACTATGCAATGATTGCGGGGATTTTAATTGCTTTATGCTCCTCTCTTTTAGGGGTGACTTTAGTTTTGAAGCGCTTTTCATTTATCGGCGACGGTTTATCGCATGTTGCTTTCGGAGCCATTGCTATCGCCGCAGTAATGAATCTTACTAATCAACTTATCTTAGTTTTACCTGTAACGATTATCTGTGCCATACTATTGTTAAGCTCAGGGCAAAATTCTAAGATTAAGGGTGATGCCGCGCTTGCGATGATATCCGTCGGCTCTTTGGCGATCGGATATTTGATTTTAAATCTTTTCTCCAAATCATCGAATTTGGCAGGTGATGTTTGTGCCGCTTTATTTGGCTCAACATCCATTTTGACACTGACAATAACCGATGTTTGGATTTGCGGTATCTTGTCGGTTCTGGTCGTCGTCATATTTTTACTATTTTATCATAAAATATTTGCTGTTACCTTTGATGAAGACTTTATGACTGCTACAGGAGTAAAAGCGAAAACATACAATCTCATTATGGCGACGATTTTCGCTGTTGTTATTGTTCTGGCGATGAATCTGGTCGGGGCGTTATTAATTTCGGCGTTAGTGATTTTTCCCGCTTTATCGGCAATGCGGGTTTTTAAAAGTTTCCGCGCCGTAACGATTTGCGCGGTTATTATTTCTGTTATTTGTGCAACCCTCGGTATTTTGATTTCGATTCTGGCAGGAACCCCTGTCGGTTCGACAATTGTTGCTGTTGATATCGTCTGCTTTTTGATATTTAGTGCGGCGGGAAAATTAAAAGGATAGAAGGATGAAGAAATTTGCTTTAATAATTATTTTAATGATACTTATCACAATACTGTTTACAGGTTGCAATAAGTCCTCTGAGGGGATAATTGATTTGACGATTTTGAGCAGTACGATGGTTTATGGTGAAATCAATAATATCATGACGACTCCCGAAGATTATCTCGGCAGGAGAATTAGAATGAACGGAAACTACTATGCGTTATATTATGATGTAACCGACTCTTTTTACCATTATGCCGTTATTGAAGATGCAACTTCGTGCTGTCAGCAAGGCGTCGAATTTATTTTATCGGAAAATTATGCTTTCCCTGACGATTACCCAACTGAAACTTCTGCTATCGAAATAGAAGGGGTTTTTGATAAGTATGAGGAGTTGGGTGAAGTTTATTATTTTTTAGCCGTTGATTCGATAAAATTTTAATTATTCTCCTGCTACATTCAGTAATTTCCCGCGGCAGAAAATTCTTCTGTCAAGCGTTTTCTCAATATACTTTAAACGGAAAAGCGAATACATAAGACCCGATAACCCGCCAACGAACAATGCCAGTCCGAAGATATTGGGATTGTATTTGCCGATGATAATTGCCATAATAAAGGTCACAACGAAGAATATCACCGATGTCAGCAACGCACCCAATTGGTCGTCATAATAAAACAAGAAGACGATTGAGCAATACATAATGAACAATGTGAAATAGCCTGCCGCCAATGTCGGATATATCACCATAACCATTCCGCCGAAACCTAAAAACGAAGCGAATAATGACACCAGCAAGAAAATGATAATCGAAAGGATTGTTTGCATTTGCGCCAAGAACAGAATTTCTGTCCGCAAAACGAAGAACATATTCTTTTTCGCTAACGCGATATCTTCACCAAGCCCGCCCAGAATCTGCTGGCAGAAAGTTTGATATTTCTCGTGAAATTTCAGTTCAACCCGAACCGTAAAAATAACCATTGTTGAAATATTCGTCATCATCGCCAGAAACGTCGCCGTGTCATAAACAGGCGCCCATTGGAAAGTCTCCGCGACGACGACCTTGAATGAAGGATGAGTCCAAAAAACGAAATTGTGAATATACAAACCCAGAATATAGAAAAGATTCCCCAGGAATAAATAGCGGTTCTTCCAAAATTGGCGCAAAAATTCCCGATAATTACGGCTATTGATAAGAAAATAGCGGCGCACTTGTGCCGTCAGGTTGAAAGCAATCGTTGTAAATCCCGACGCCATCCCGACTAATATCGAAACCAAAAATCTGATATGGAATAAATAGTAAAGCAGTGCTGATAAAAGAAGCGCCACCACCATTCCGTAGATAAACGAATTGGCAATACTGCGGTAATCTTTCAGCGCGGATATAAATGTCATGTCATAAAAAACTAACACAAGTGCCATAAACATACCAAAAGCCAGAAACATAATCAACGGGTCAACCCGCTCAAGCACAATCGCAACTACCACAAAAGGAACCGACATTATTGCCGCCATCACCACATTTAAAACCATCCCCGCATAGTATCCCGCGAGAATATCATCAATTTTTTCTTCAAATATTTTGTCGGCAATAAAACGGGAAACCGCCGAACCGACCGGGCTGGTTATAATCAGCGAAAAGACAAAAACATAGAGAATTATCGACGCCAATAAATCCTTATCTTCATAAGCGGCATGTTGATGGTTCATAACCAATAACAGAAGCAAGTAGCATATGATGATAATCAACATCGGGCCAATCGTTACAAATGTTGAGTAAAAGGCGCCTTTAAACATGCTGACGATACTGCGCTCTTTGAATNTTTTCTTTAGTTCGAATTGGATNCCTGCCATATTAAAACCCTCATTCCGGAATTGCCATTCTTAATTCTTTATTATCTTATATGCTTCATCATAAACCCTGCGGTACTTCTCAATCATTGTTTTATCCATGTATGAATCAAGAACGATTTGCCGCCCGTTATTTCCCATTTTTTCCCGCAGATGATTATCAACGGCAAGCCGCATAATTGCTTCGGCTATTTTACCGACACTCATGACAGGAACAACGATTCCCGCACAGCGTTCCGCATCCTCAGCCATCAACATATCGGCGCAATCCCCGACCCTAGTCGCAATACACGCTTTTCCTGCCGCCATCCCTTCCAGCAAACTAAGGGGCTGCCCTTCGCTTATACTCGTCAAAATTATTACATCCATTTTCCCGATATAGTCTTTGACATTAATATGACCCGTAAAAATAATATCCTGCGCTTTAAGTAAATCAATCAAATCAAGACATTCCTGATAATAAATCTCATCTTCATTCGTCCCCCCCATGATATAAAGCCGAATATTACTAATCGTCTCCCGCGCATGATGAAAAGCGCTAATCATGGTTTTGATATCCTTAATCGGAACAATTCTCGCGACTGCACCGATATTTACATACTCATCATCTGTATCTTTAAGCGGAATTGTCTGCATCGCTTCGTAATTGATGCCATTATGAATAACTTCGGTATTATCGA
>WQST01000052.1 GCA_009787745.1 Lachnospiraceae bacterium | reverse complement strand
CGAGCGGTTATATGGTTTAGATAACTTTCAACCAATTCCGCTTTTATCTCGCGGTCACCATTTACCAGCAGGTCATGCCGCGCGGTTTTGCATACTGCTTCTAATAAAAGGCGGGCGTCAAGTTCTGCTTCTTCAATCCCGGCATTTGCCAACCTTGTTTTTCCTATATCGTACAAATCTCTATATTTCATATATTATGTTTCTTCTGCGGTTGCTTCTTCTTCCATCCATGATTCATCGACATCATAACCGAATGATTCTTTTAGATATGCTTTCCAGTCGAAAATCGCTTCGACAGCACTAATTGCTACCTTCACCATATCTTCATCAGGCTCTTTTGTCGTCAGGCGCTGAATCAGCATCCCCGGCGCGGATAAAATCCTGACGATGATATTATCATTATTTCCCGCCCAGCGAATCAGTTCATAAGAAATTCCCGCAATCAGCGGAATCAAAGCAATCCGAAGCCCCGCCCGCATCCAAATATTATCGACCCTGATAAAGAAAAAGATGATAATACTCACGAAGATAACAAAGAACATAAAACTGGTACCGCAACGACGATGCAAACGCGATGAGCGCATGACATCGCGGACAGTTAACGGCCGCCCGTTTTCAATGCAATTAATGCACTTATGCTCGGCGCCATGATAGCTGTATAGGCGGCGAATATCATTCATAAAGCTAATCGCCGTGACATAAATCAAGAAAATCGAGATCCGCAGGATACCCTCAATAATCACGATTAAAGACGCATTGTTGATAAAGCCTTTCATCCAATCGGTTAAATAAAAAGGCAATAGGATAAAAATACCAACCGCCAGAACGATTGCCAGAATAGTCGTAAACCCCATGATAATTTTTTCGCCCTTACCTTTGGATATCTTGTCAAGTGCTTTATCTAATTTCGTCGGCTCGGCTTCTTCGTCGTCATAAAAACTTGCTGAATAATTGATGAGCCTAGTACCCAGTATCATCGAATCAATAAAGTTGAAAATTCCGCGGAGAAACGGGACTTTTTTGAGCCCCGAATCGCCAATAACCCCTTTGTAATAATCGACATCAATTTCGATCTCACCATTGGGTTTACGGATTGCTACTGCATAATCATCTTTATTCTTCATCATTACACCTTCCAAAACCGCCTGACCGCCGATTTTGGAAGAGCAATTGCGTTTCTTTTCAGCCATACTTTCCTTTTGCCTGAATATTAACACAAGGCTGAGACTATGCCCAACCTTTGCTAAGTTTCATATCATACTATTGGTTTACCACACCATACTTACGGTTAAACTTATCGATCCTGCCGCGGGCTTGTGCGACTTTCTGCTGTCCCGTATAGAAAGGGTGGCAAGCAGAACAAATTTCTACACGGATTTCGGCTTTCGTCGAACCTGTCGTAAATTCATTTCCGCAGTGACACCGCACGGATGCCTGATTGTACTTCGGATGGATTGCTTCTTTCATATTTCACCTCTACTCACGTTACGGTATAATTGTTCAGTGGTCAAAAAACGACCCTTTACAGTTTAGCATAAGTTTTATTGACATGCAAGTATTAATTCTGTGTAAAAATTGCGCCGATTGTTACTGTTCATGCGCGGAATATTACAAGTGCGTAAAAATCATTTACTCTCACTTACATATATCTGCGCCCGGCTTTGAATAATATTTATAACATCCTCTTCGCCGCGGGTACTATCATTGAATAAATAGTCCGCCTCTTCCATCATGATATTATAAAGGTCATAATCAACAGATGCATTAAATTCTATTTTAGTGATGACTTCTTTCGTTTTATCGTTAAAAGCATTTACTGCTTGCGCTAAACCCGAACGTGATAACTGTGAATCACTTATATAGACCGCCAACTCTAACGTTTTTATTTCTGACAATTCGGGCATACTACATCCCGCAAGCGAACAACATATTATTAGAATGCAAGTTAGATATTTTTTCATTTATTCCTCCAATAATACTACATAAATAAGTAATTATGAAATGCTTTTTCACTCTTCATCTGCTTTATCGCAAATATTTTTATTTTCCTACCGGAATATATTTATGAATCACAGCATCACCATCTACTGAGCGCGCGGAAACAAATAATCTCCCATCAGGCAAAATTATCAGCTTCCATAAATCTGAGTCATTATCTAAACCTAAGCCTATATCAGTTAACGATACACGATTTTCCAAGATTCCACTCTCGGTATCGCAAGCCCAAACTCCGCTATATATGCTATACAGCAACAAGTTCGTATCGGTGCCGCCAGACATCGTCCTGAACAGCTCACCACCCGGGAAATAAAGAGCAGGGTTTACATCTTCGATTAAGCATTTGCTTGTATCTAATTTAACAATTTTTCGATTATCCTCCTGACTACCACAAACTATGTAAATGTAGCCGTCTTTTCCAACCGCAACCTGCCTTACCCAGCCAATTCCAAGTGATTCTAACGTAAATGTATGCATAAGTTCCCCATCACTTGAAACGATTATTCCATCTTGTACCATACCCCATTGGATGTAATAAGTGCCATCATCAAGAACCATAAACCAGCGATGCCAACGCGGCATTTGTATTGTTTCTATATATGCTGATATATCAATCACTTTATCGACCTGATAGTTTTCATCAAGACGCCAGATAAAAAATTCATCTTCATCACGTTCTGCTATTATCAAATGCATTCTTCCATATCTGTCGAGGGCAAAATTATAAACATCCATTCCTTCCGGAATTTCGATATTAATCGGAGCTAACTCATCCGTGCCAATTGGCATTGAATAAAAACCAAGAGCCGTCAGAAAATATAATTTTTCCCCATCTGTATAATATGAATGCGGATTTGATAAAAGTCTACGGTGTTCCTCATTATATATATAGATTTCTAAAGCTTCGGTGTTTAACGGAATCACAAGTGGCTTCAGCAAAATGTCAGAAATTTCCGTAACATCTTTATACTTAATTTCAGTTTCTGAATATTCCATGCCTACTTCATAATCATTGTAATTCTTAATAGTTTCTGATGAAGAAATATCTTCTCTTTGCCCGCAACCAAATAAGATGAGTATACTAGCGATGCATACAAAGAATGCCCTTTTTTTTCTTGAAACTGACTTTTTTTCAAACATTTTTCTCTCATACTTTCACAAATTAACTAAACTAAAAAATGGAGAAGGTGCTTTCTGAAAAGATTGAAAACACCCTCTCTCAATCACAACTTAGTAATGCTCATAATATTGATAATGCATATAGCCTTTTGTTGATTGTACAGTAGTTCTCCATACATGAGACCAGTGCAGTCCCTCTCCCGGGACAATAGTCTTGCAAAGTCTCACGGTATCGGTTTTGTACATCAATCCTAATGTAGTTTCTCCATCGGGAGCATCTCTTAGCCGTACACCATCGCCTAAAACCTTTCGATTATCATTAAAAAAACTGCTGTCTGCGGCATTTCTGTTCATACAAGCATCAGCTATCATCGGCGATGATAACCCTATAATAAGTGCCAATGACATACCTACTATAGCCTTACACTTAGAAAATTTAATCATATAGTTCTCCTTTTGCTATTATGTTTTATTTATTTAAAATCCTGCTTTATGCGCACTTGGCAAGGATAATAAATCTTTGCATTATTTTATCTATCTGATTAATATGCTGATTATTCTTAATTTAAGAACTTATCCATCGCTCTGACAATAACAGATAAGATTGAAAATTTCAAACAAAATGTGATAAATGGACAATTTTTGTGATATTTAGCAGGTATATGATTAATAGAAGGCAAAAAAATAATACCTTTGATGTAAAGTAGAGCAATAATAGAGAAAAAACGACCATTATAGTTCAAAAATAACCTAATATATAATGAAAACTGTCGAGAAGGCAAGGCACTACATTGATGCTTCAAATTCCTTAATAATCCCCTCGCAAACCAATCGGCGCATCGTTTCTGTGTCGCAATCCATTTCGTAAGCAGGCATTAAGCTGTACATTGTATAGGCAAGCAGTTTGGCGGCGACGTTTAATTTCAGATAAGAAACCGGCTTATTACTTATTTCATACCCTTCCCTTTGGGCTTGCTCTATAAGTTCAAGAACTATCCGCTCAGGCATATACATATCGCCAATCCGCTCCGTGATAATCTTTTCAATCTGGCGGCTCAGCGGTGATGTGTCGGTGACGATATTTACGACTTTCAGAAAAGCCGCTTTTTCACTCTCTTTATTATCAATCGCATCAAAAATATAATGAAGCATCGCCAAAAGATTAGGCTTCTTGGTCATTTCAATTTGAATTTCACGGCATATACCGCTGATTTTGTAAACAATCGCACCGCCGATTAATTCTTCTTTATTTTTAAAGTATTCATAGGTCGTACCTTTGCCGATTCCCGCCCGGCAAGCGATCTGCGCGACTGTCATGCCGCCGGGATCCTGACCTTCATTCATTAAGTCGTCGATTGCCTTAAATAAGGCTTCTGCTTTTTTTGATAACGTCACTTAATTACCCTTCCTAACTCTCCAAATCCTCAACCGCTGCTATCTCTTTGATTACGTTTTTTACTTTGCTTCTTTTTTTCTCTTTCGGCATACCGTCTTTATCACGGTTAAGTATATCATAAATACAAGGGATAACGAACAGGGTCATCAAAGTTCCGTAAGCTAAACCACCGATTGCGACCAGTGCCATCGGACGGCTGATCGTTGCGCCCATATCATTTGAAAAGACCATCATCGACATCGCCAAAATAGTCGTAACCGCCATCATCAGAACAGGCCTTAATCTCGTGCGTCCGCCTTTGATCAAAGCATCATACTTACTCATACCCCGTTCACGCAACTGATTAACATAGTCAATCAGGACAATTCCGTTACTAACGATGACCCCTGCTAACAGGATAAAGCCAATCAGCGATATTATGCTGATAATATTATTACTTAATAACAATGCCAAGAATCCGCCTGTAAATGCCAGCGGGACGGTAAACATAACGATAAACGGTGATGTCAGCGACTGGAATTGTGCCACCATAATTAAGAACATAAACAATAACGCTAAAATCAGCATCAAATAAAGCTGTGACATCGCTTCATTAATAAATTCATCCTCGCCGTCAAAACTAAGTTCGTAACCCTGCGGCAGGGAATATCCTGCGAGCGCTCTGTCAACAGCCGCCGTAACCAGCGTTACATTGTACCCATCGGCTATCTGAGCCGTAACCGAAGCATAGCGTGTTTGGTCGCGGCGTCTGATGGAATTAGCTGAATATGCATCTTCAAATGACGCCATTTCGGCAAGGCGGACTTTTTCCTTTTTTCCGTCGCGGTCTGTGACATCAATATCGATTTCTTTCAATGTTTCGCGGGTCAAAGCGAGATCACCTGCATGTTTGACATAGACGTCATAATCACGAATCTCGGTTATCAGGGCGGTCGAACTGGTTGCGGAGCTGAGTTTTGCATAAATTTGCTGAAAGATTTGCGCGACGGTCAAACCATGCTCAATCGCTTTATTCCGGTCAATGATAACACGTAACTCGCCGCTTAAATCTTCCGAACCGTCGAAAACTTCTGTTGTTCCGTCAACTGATTCAACAATTTTCGCAACCTCTGCGGCAATCGCCTGCAAAGTATCAAGTTCACGCCCAAAAATATTAATCGCAATGCCCGAACCGCTTAACATACTGATATCCATATCGGAAGTCTGAATCGAAAGCTCGATATGTTCCTCTTCAACAATATCTTTAAGCAAGCCTTGAAGTTCTGCGGCAATCTGAACGTTAGTTCGTTTTTTGTCCTCTGACATCAAAACGTAAACACTGGTCTGATTGGTTGATGCCGAACCCATGCCGCCGCCCATAAGCATCCCGAAATCACCGCCGCCCGTCGTCGCGCCTGAATCAATGACTTCCGGAATACCGCGGACAATCTCGACCACCCGATCGGTTAAGGTACTGCTTTTTTCAAGCAACGTATCCGCCGGAAATTCAAGCGTTAAAGACATTTGCGGACTGTCCATATCATCCATAAAGGCGAATCCCTTTGAATATGAAAGGACACCCGATAAAATCAGCAAAACTATCGCGGGAATTAATACAACGAACTTATATTTAAGGCTGAAATGCAAACCTTTTTCGTAAACATCAACCAGTTTTTGGTACCATTTAAATTCTTTTCTGATTTCGGCGGTGCTTAAAAGCTTGGAAGCTAGTGCCGGAACGACTGTCATTGCCACAAGTAAGCTGGCGCCCAACGAATAGCCAATCGTCAGACCCATATCGATGAATAATTGACGGGTGATGCCCTCGGTAAAAATAATCGGGGCAAAAACGCAAATCGTCGTCAAAGTCGCGGCGATAATCGCTCCCCTTACCTCTCTGGTTCCCTGAATCGCGGCTTCAATCCGCGATTTGCCTTCGGCGCGCATTCGGTAGATATTTTCGATAACAACAATCGAATTATCAATCAACATCCCAATTCCAAGCGCCAAACCTGATAGGGAAATAACGTTTAATGTTACCCCCGAAAAATACATCAGCGCGACCGCCGTAATTAAGCTAATCGGAATTGAACAAGCGATAACCAGGGTCGGTTTGATGTCGCGTAAGAAGAATGCCAAGAAAAGAACCGCCAAAATCGCTCCAAAGACGATGTTATTAACGATTGCCCCCGTGACCAGGTCGATATAAATACCCTGATCCATAAAGGTAATCAGGACGATGCGTTGATCTTGTTGTTTAAGTTCTTCATATTTTTTTAGCAAGCGGTCGGAAACCGCTCCCGTTGAATACCCTGTTTGCTTTTGAATCGTTAGGATAACGCCGTTAGAGCCGTTGACGTTGGCATAAATTTCACCTGAATTATCGGTCATGAAAACATCGGCGACCATTTCAAGGGTAATTATGTCTACACCTTCCATTTGCATGTTAAGGAGCGGCATTGCTTGCAAATCGTCGATATTGTCAGGTTTATCACCGACACGAACGAGGTAGTCAACGCCTTCTTCGGTGACATATCCACCCGGCATGGAGAAATTCTGAGCCGCGAGTAAGGCTTTTACCAAATCGACGGTTATGATGCCGTGCATGTCTGCGCTTAGGAGCGCGTTTTCTTTGGCTTCGGCAAGTTGTTCTTCGCCTTCGGTGATTTGGTCAAGGGCATCCAAAAGCTTTTGGAAGTTTTCATCAATGGTTTCCTGACCGCTTACCAGTTGCTCTTCACCTGTTTCGATTTGTTTGATGGCGGCGTCTAATTGTTTTCCGGCGGCTTCCAATTGTTTTTCGACGGCGTCAAGTTGAAGTTCCGCGGCGTTTAGTTGAAATTCGCCGAGTTCGATCATCATTTTGCCGCCGGCGAATTCGATTGCGGCGGTTATGTTGCCTTTGGATAATTCGATGATTCCTTCGTTGACTGTAGCGAGGTTTTTTTCGATTTCGGCAAGTTGGGTGTTCAATAAATTTATGTATTGAGTGGCTCCCATGCTCATAGTAGCGGCATTGAGGGCGGCTAAGGTATTATTAATAGTAGTTTTTTGGGCGTTTAATTGGTCTAATAATTGGGGTAATGTTTTTGTACCTGCATTAGCCATACTATTTTTAAACAGATTTAGAGCATCAATTAAATCTTGAATTTGTGGCGGTGCCATCGGAACAGCCGCTAAAGGGCTAAATGTTGCAATTAATACATCAATGCTATCATTATCTACATCAATATTAATACCTAAAAAAGCTAACATCGGCGCAATCGCAGGGTCGTTTATTAAATTATTAAGTTCAGTAATTAATAACGTTATTCCTGAAATACCTTGCTCAACCAGCGGCAACCCTTGTAACGCTAAATCTGCTCCCTCGGCAAGAGCTTTAACCGAGGCAATATTCGTCATTATTTGAATCTTCGCCGCTTCCAAACTAGCCTTACCTGTTAAAAGCATTTTTTCTGCTTCCGCCATTTGGCTAATTACTTCTTCCTGTTTATTGGAAAGTTCATCGCGGCCTTTGTTTAATTCCTTTTTACCGTCGGCAATTTCTATTTTTCCGTCGGCAAGTTCCTTTTTACCGTCGGCGATTTCCAGTCTTCCATCCCTGACTTCTTTCTTACCGTCAAGTAATTCCTTACGAGCATCGTCTAGTTCCTGCTGTGCTTCGTTAAGTTTTTCCTGACCTTCTAATATTTCATCTCGCCCTTCGGCAAGCTTAAGTTCGGCATCCGCCATTTCTCCTTCAATATAGCCGAAAACCTGCTTGTTAATCTCGTCAATTTTTTCCTGACGAATAATTACGTGAACGCTTTCTTCTAATAAACCCGAAGTACTGACCGAAGCAACGCCTTCGATACTTTCAAGTTCAGGAACAATTTTGTTCGTAACCAGTTCGCTGATTTCGGAATAAGACATGTCCTTCCCGCCGACAGCCGAAATCATAACCGGCATCATATCGGGATTCATTTTCATGATAATCGGATTGCCGACCGAATCATCCCAATATGGCTTGATTTGGTCGATTTTTTCCCGTAATTCCAATGAAACGGAATCCATGTTGGCGTTTTGGGCGAACTCTAAGATTACCAGTGAATAGTTTTCATTTGACACAGAACTGATGTTCTCGATATTGCTGGCTGTCGCCATCATCGCTTCAACCGGCTTAGTTACCACCATCTCCACGGTCTCAGGGCTGGCGCCCGGATATGTAGTCATGATTATGACATATGGTAAGCTGATGTTCGGCATTAGGTCGGATGTCATTCTGGTAAATGAAACGATTCCCAAAATTATGACAAGGCAAACACCCACCAAAATTGTATATGGCTTTTTGACACTTAATTTTTCGATCATTATAAATGATTCCCATCTTACGATTATTTCCGTCCGACCAGTCGGTCGGCGAGTGACTTTTAGTATAAGCTAATTTGTCTGTGATTGTCAATAAATAGTTTTTTGAGTTTATCTTTGAGTTTAGCACCGAGTAAAATTTGATTTTGGTATTTGTTAGCACAACATCTAGTAAATGCACCGGGACTTGGTTAAATGACCAAACGGAATTTTGATTTTGATAGATAAAGATACTAAATCTCTAAAGGCATGACTAAATAAATGCCTTTAGAGATTTAGTATCGACTGATTTTTTACTTTGATTTTAAATCCTTTAGCTGTTTGCGGAGTGATTCAAGTTCAGCGTCTTTTTCCGCAACAACAACTTTCCATTTTCCCTCTGCTTCACGAAATGCCTTACGTCTGGCATTTCCAAGCGCAGACGCTTCATTATGCCTTGCACGTTCACGTAAACGTTCCAGCTCTTTGAACTCATTAGTTGCCGATACACTACGATATGCTTTAATTGCTTGTTCCACTTCTGTAACCCCCGTTTCTTCAATTTCTTTTAGCCGTTCTTCGGTGTCAGCGTTAAATAAAGAGAGCCATAACTGTAATTTATCATCTTTTGATATAGTCTTAGGCACTTTCGGTAATTCAAAAAATATCATGTTAAACTTATCTGTTAATGCTTCATGTCGTTTTACTTCAAGAGCCATAAACTCAGAATGAAATTCTTTGCACTTGAACAACTTGAAAGCGATAATACTAATGACTATTGTACGAGGTAAATCTATATATTCACCGCCTTCTTTGAGAGCGGTAGAATACTCACGCGCCCAGTAATAAAGGGAACGTTCGGGGTAGTCACCCTCATTGGCGACTTGAATTTCCAAGTCAGTTATTTGGTCATTTACCATCATGTTAATATCTAGCCGACAGAACTTATCACCCATTGCTTCCGGTGTTATTTCCGGGTTCGTAATAGTAAATTTAGTAATGCTCTTATATGGTATTCCGAGCAGTACCGCAACAAGTTTTTTCAATAAGCTTTTATTGCGAGAAAATACAAGCTTAAATAGAATGTCGTTTTGAAACGTATATTCGAGTTTTGTCATTAATTTATGAACCTACCTTATACTGCTATTATATCACGCTTACCAAAAAAATTACACAAAATTTTAAATTTCATGCGAAACGGTTGATAAGCGAAAATCTGCTTGTGAGTACTTCTATATTACGTTTTAATGGCGATAATCGCTAGAAATTTTGCTTTGAAACAAAAAAACAATATATAATAATATAAATAACAGTTACGAGCGTAACTGTTATTTATATTATGCCAATTCTCACTATCGTAATTCAAGATAACTCTACTACTGAGAAATTTCCGAATAAAGCGGCATTTTACCTTTAATTAATTATTTCCTCAACTTACGGACTCGAGCTGGGGCTGGCATTTCGTGAGAAACCGCAACGTGTGCAGACACCGTTAAAGTTAAAGTTATGGTTATCTTTATCAATGTCGATTAGTTTACTATCTTCATCTCCGCAGGAACAAGTGCCTGTGCTGATACCTTTATCCGTGCAAGTCGGAACTAATCTGGTATAGTATGCAAAGGTATGTGTATGCGGTCCTGTCGAAGGTCTGGCACTGCCTGACGGTGATGCGGCAGGGGTACCTGATGGCGACGACGCGGGGGTCGCACCTGCGGACGGCGACGGAGAAGCCGTCAACCTGGCAATCGTTTGTGTATCAATAAGGACTTTGCAAACATTACAAATACGCTGTCTGATTCCTGTGCTGTCTGCCGTCGGTTCTTTTATGGTACTCCATGGACCTGATAAATGTCCGATGGCGTTAATATTTTCCAGATAAAATGACTCACAAGAACAGGTAAATTTCCTGATTCCGGCGACAGAACAAGTCGGTTCCCGTGAAATCGAGGCAATGTAATTATGGACGTGCGGCGACGGCCTCGGTGTAGGCGATACTGATGGTGCAGGTGAAGAATTAGATGCGTCCGCTCCTCCTGTTGATGGAAGCATTTCACGGGCAATGGTCTCATTGCACCGGGAACAAACCCTTATCCGAACGCCGTCAAGGGTCGCGGTCGGGGCGGTCAGAGTCACCCATTCACCTAACAAATGCCCTAAAGCTTCGATTTCTTCATAATATAAATCACCGCAATTGCACATAAAAGTCGCACGGCCGTTGCTTAAACAAGTCGCCCGCGGATAAATATCTTCCTTATAATGGTGGATATGCTCTGCGAACACCGGCTCTGCTTCCGATCCATCGTTACTCAGTTCCACAGAAACGGAAGGAGACACCTCTGCGCCCGTTTCCTCATTTCCCTCTTCGACAGCAGCCGTAACCCTTCCCAAACCAAGCCCGCTCAAATCAGGCCTGATAATCGAATACGCAATAATGCAAACCGCCGCCAGACATGTAATAATCGCTAAAACACCTAAAAAACTATTAAGAACCTTAAAAATTCCACTCATCCCAAAACCTACATGTATCCAATAATCGTGTAAAGTATTTACACTAACACCTATGACTTCCCTTGGGGCTATTCTTCTGCTTTCTATTATATACGCTTTATGCCGATTGGTCTACAAGAATTTTTTGTAATTAAATCTCTGAATTAAATTCTATGTTTGTGTTGTCAGAGGCAAAATGATATAATACTTATAGAAATTATTCTGGCGCCGCTTTAGTGCGCATACATAACCGCCTCGCGGCGAAAGGAAAGGTTGGAAATTTAATGCATAACAGTGAAATCAGAGATATAAGCCTGGCAAAAGAAGGTCAGAAAAAAATTGATTGGGTTAAAAGTAATATGCCGCTTCTGCGCGGAATTGAAGAAGAATTTAAAGCAAAGAAACCTTTTGACGGGGTAAAAGTGGCTTTATCAATACATTTGGAAGCTAAAACCGCTTATTTATGCCATGTTCTTAAGTCAGGCGGCGCCGAGATGTTTATTACCGGTTCTAACCCGCTTTCAACTCAGGATGATGTCGCGGCGGCTTTAGTATCCGCCGGAATGAATGTTTATGCTTGGCACGCCTCGACCAAAGAAGAATATGAGGCACATATCCGTAAAACTGTGGAATGTGGGCCGGGCATCGTAATTGACGACGGCGGTGATTTAGTAACGGCGATTCATACCGAGTACCCGCAACTAATCGAAGGAATTATCGGCGGCTGTGAAGAGACGACGACCGGTATTCTCAGACTTCTTTCGATGGACAAGGAAGGGATGCTTAAGTTTCCGATGGGGCTTGTCAATAATGCCCAGTGTAAGCATTT
>WQST01000051.1 GCA_009787745.1 Lachnospiraceae bacterium | reverse complement strand
GCCGCTAAAGAAAGAGGATATCGGCGGGATTATTGATCTGATAATTGTCGATATAAATAAAAGGTTAAGCGACCGCGACTTAAAAATTACTTTGACTGATGAGGTCAAAAACTATATTATCGAACAAGCATACGACGCAACATACGGCGCAAGACCGCTTAAACGATATCTGCAAAAGCATGTTGAGACCCTATCGGCGAAATTAATTCTCTCAGGCGATATAAAAAGCGGCGATACAATCATAATCGACACAAATTCCGAAGGACTGACAGCAAAGATAATCTAACCATTATGGGCGGCAATATGCCGCCCGTTTATTATTCAGAAGGAAGCAGGCGAAGAATCGCCATTGTGTTTTGCCGGCATCCTAATCTTTGCAAAAAATAAATAATTCACTATTGACAATACTGTGTGACATACATTATAATATAATCAACAATAATAATCCCCACCCGTACCCGACACCACAAGAAAGGTATCCGCCATATGAAAGACGACGAACTGCTCCAAAACCTCATAACCGACCTGCGGCGCGGCACACTTGTATTAGCGGTTCTTTGCTTGGCAAAAGAGGCCAGATACGGCTACTCACTCTTGCAAGACATGGAAAACCAAGGCATCCGCATTGAAGCCAACACCCTCTACCCGTTACTAAGACGCCTAGAAACACAAGAACTGCTCAAAAGCGAATGGGATGTAAGCGAAAGCCGTCCGCGTAAATACTACATCCTAAGCGGCCGCGGTGAATCCCTCTTAGTAAAACTAAAAGAAGAGTGGCGGTGCTTATCGCAGCAAATGAGTAAATTTGTGAGTGAAGAAGGAGGAAATTCTAATGAATCATTTAATTGAACGCTATATTTATGATGTAACCAGAAGACTTTCGGAGAATGACCGTGAGGAAGTAAACCGCGAACTTGAAGCCGGTATAATGGATATGCTGCCCGATCAGGCAGATGAACAGCAGA
Organism: Lachnospiraceae bacterium; assembly: GCA_009787745.1. Lineage (GTDB taxonomy): Bacteria > Bacillota > Clostridia > Lachnospirales > Lachnospiraceae > UBA935. The sequence continues at coordinate 11,616 of WQST01000051.1, read as the reverse complement.
TAATCGACGTCCTTACTAAGCTTGGCGAACCCCGTCTTATGGCTGAAAAATATCGCGCCAAACCCCGCTACCTTATTTCACCTGCGATGTTTGATATGTATATTAGCGTCCTTAAATTAGTAGTTCCCATTGTTGCCGCTGTTTTAGCGGGAGTTGCTGCACTTGCCGCTATTTTTGACCCCGCTTCATTTACAATCGGAAAATTTATCGGCGCGATTCTCGAAAATGCCGTCAGCGGTGCTTTACAAGCCGCATTCTGGATAACGCTCGGTTTTGCGATTGCCGACCATGTAAATATTAATGCCGAGACTTGGACGGTTAATGATTTACCCAAGAAACCGGAAGTGAAGAAAACTTCATTATCCAAAACGTCTTCGATTGTTGAAATCATCGTGACGGTATTTTTTACCCTGATAATCATTCTCATGATTATCAGAGACGAATGGTTTTTCGTCTTTGTCAGAAATTCAGAAGTGATTAATCCTTTCACCATGGAGGCTTTATATCGCATAATCCCATATATGTTGATTACGGCGATGATTTCCGTCATGGTCTCTGCTTTCAAAATTTATTACGGTCATTGGAATGTACCGTTACTTATGATGAATACAGTTTACAATATTATTTGGGTCGGAATTGCATTTTATGTTCTTAGCTGGCAGGATTTATTTAACCCCGATATGATTAAAGCCGTCACCCCCTACATCGAAGACAGTATGAACGATTTTGCGATTAGCCTAATACAATTAGACGGCAGCAACTTAAGAATATTTTTCGGGGCTATCTTGGTTTTAATTGCCCTCATCAGCACCATTGATGCCGCATACCAAACCTACAAGGACCAAACCGCCAAAAATCGCAGTCGATAGCACTTGTAAAGTAAACGATTAAGTGCTACAATTATAAGGCAAATCGTCCATTTTTTTATCCTTTAGGAGGTCTTAAATGAACTACGGCTTTTTCGACGAAAAGAACAAAGAATACGTGATCACCAACCCCGACACCCCATCCGCATGGGCTAACTACTTAGGCTCCCCCGAATATGGCGCAATCATCTCCAATAACGCAGGCGGTTACAGCTTTGTCAAATCAGGCGCCGGCGGGCGTCTCATCCGCTACCGCTTTAACTCCGTCACAGGCGACCAACCCGGCCGCTACACTTACATTCGCGATTTAGAAACCGATGATTACTGGTCGGCATCATGGATGCCCGTCGGAAAACCCCTCGATACCTATAAATCCGAATGCCGCCACGGTACTTCTTACACCACCATTTCATCTGAATACACCCAAATAAAGACCGAATCCCTCTACTACGTCCCGAAAGGCAAGACCTATGAGGTCTGGCGCACGAAAGTAACCAATAATGACCAAAAAGACCGCAAATTAGCCGTAACAGGGTATGTAGAATTTACGAATGAGCCATACTACGAGCAAGATCAGGTCAATTTGCAATACACCCTTTTTATCAGCAGAACCTACTTCAAAGATAACTTTATCAGACAAGTATATAATGAAAACTTTAAAGACCCGGGCAGGGAACGCTTCTTTGGTTTAGCAGGTGCGGAAGTATCCAATTATTGCGGCGACCGCGATGTCTTCGTCGGAACCAACCGCGGCTATCACAATCCCAAAGGAATCGAATCAGGTCTGAAGGACAGCTTAAATTACTGCGGAAACTCCTGTGGTGCGCTCCAATCGGACATCACTCTTAAGGCGGGGGAAACGAAGGAATTTATCTATATTTTGGGCGCGAAACCCGAAGACGAAGCGAAAACCATTATCGCCGCCTACAACCAAACAAAAGACCTCTGCGACAAGGAGCTGGCGGAACTTAAGTCCTACTGGCATACCAAGCTTGAAAATCTCACCGTTAAAACCCCCGACGACAACTTTAACAATATGGTTAACGTCTGGAATTCCTACCAATGCTTTATCACCTTTACTTGGTCCCGTGCCGCTTCTTTCCAATACTGCGGTCAACGCAACGGCTTCGGCTACCGCGACACCGTTCAGGATATCCAAGGCATTATCCACCTTGACCCGGAAATGGCCTCCGATATGATTCGCTTCATGCTTTCCGCTCAGGTCACTAATGGCGCAGGTCTTCCTTTGGTCAAATATCACCACAATGCCGGGCATGAAAACACCCCTGACGACGACTCCTACGGCAAAGAAACAGGGCACCCCAGCTACCGCGCCGACGATGCCCTTTGGCTTTTCCCGACGATTTACAAATATATCTCCGAAACGGGAAAAGTAAGCTTCTTGGACGAAGTCATTTCTTATGCTAATAACGGCGAATCAGGAACCGTTTATGACCATCTAAAGCGCGCAATCGATTTTTCCATGAATAATCTCGGGAATCACGGAATGCCCGCAGGGCTTCATGCCGACTGGAACGATTGCCTGCGGCTGGGCAAAAAAGGCGAATCTACCTTCGTTGCTTTCCAACTTTACTATGCCGTAAAATTACTAAAAATTTATGCCGAAGAAAAAAATGATACCGATTATATAAAATACCTTGATGAAATAGCCGCTAAATTATCCGGCATCTTTAACAACGAGTGCTGGGACGGCGACCGCTGGATTCGCGGCTTCAAAGAAGACGGCGCGGTCATCGGACAAAAAAGTGACAAGGAAGCGTCAATGTGGCTTAATCCCCAATCATGGGGCATTATTTCAGGCTTTTCAACGAAAGAGCAAGCGATTTCATCAATGGACAGCGTATACCGCGAGTTAAACACCCCTTACGGAGTCATGGTCATGTATCCTGCTTATCAAGACCATGCTTTCGACGGCGCCTTAATGAAATGCTTTAATTTGGGCGTCAAAGAAAATGCGGGGATTTTTTCACAGCCCCAAGGCTGGGCGATTCTCGCGGAATCATTGTTAGGACGCGGCGACCGCGCCTTCGAATACTGGAAAGAGGCCGCCCCCGCCTATATGAACGACCAAGCCGAAAAACGCGTCCTCGAACCGTATGTCCACGGTCAATTCATCGAAGGCAAGCAGTCCCCCTTCGCAGGAAGAGCCCATGTCCACTGGCTGACAGGAACCGCGTCAACAGTTATGGTCGGCACCGTCGAAGGCATCTTAGGGCTCCGTCCCGAAATCAAAGGTTTAGTGATAAACCCGTCAATTCCCTCCGATTGGAAAAGTTTCGAGATGGTCAAAATGTTCCGCGGCAAAAAATTGACCATAACAGTCAATAATCCTGACGGAGCGCAGAGCGGCGTTAAATCTATAACCGTTAATGGGGTAGTGATATCGGGATTTTTGATTGAAGAATCTATTTTGGAAGATGAAAATATAGTTTTAGTTGAAATGTAATTTTAGCGGTGTGAACCGCTGCGTTTTCTCCGCGTGTGAGCATGATTTATCCATTGTAAACCATCGTTCGGCGGAGAACGCAGCGGTCACTAAGTACATTTATGACATTACCTGAATACCGCAATAAATATTAGCAATCATTCATAATTTCATTTTTAATTTTTTGCCATTGTAAACTTGAATCTTAATAAATATTCTAAATTTTGTTTGACACCTCTTGAACAAATATACTACACTATGTTACAATGTGAAGTGCAAATGTTCGGCGGGATGGTGAACTAATGAATGATCATGAATCTATTATAAAAATGCTTGAACAGAATAAAGGAATTATAACTTCAGCGCAAGTTACAAACGCGGGGTTTCAACGTCGCGCTTTAAGTGAACTGGTTGCTGCGAATCGTATTAATCGTGTGGAGCGCGGAGTATATGCTCTTCCCGAAACATGGGATGATGATATGTATTTTTTTCAAATCAGATACGCAAAAGGTATATTTTCACACGGAACATCATTATTTTTGCATGGAATGTCTGACCGGACACCGCAGGTATACACATTGACTTTCCCACACGGATATAATGCAAAAGGCTTAAAAAAACATAACATAAAGGCGAAATATGTCACCTCCGATATATACAATCTAGGTACTACAGAAAAGCCATCACTAAGTGGGAACATGCTTCGCGTCTATGATATTGAAAGAACCTTGTGTGATATCGTGAGAGGAAATAACGCTTTAGATGTTCAGCTTGTTAATCAAGCAATGAAAATCTATGTTGAATCTAAGGATAAAGATATGTCAAAACTTATTGAATATGCCGAGCGTCTTCATGTTATGGCAAAAATACTCCGATATATGGAGGTTTTACTTTGATTACAAAAAATCCGATGCAGTTAAAAGATCTGATTAAAATAAAAGCTGCTGAAAGTCAAATATCTGCGCAACTTGTTATGCAGAACTATATGATGGAACGTCTGCTCGAACGTATTTCGCTTTCAATATATCAGAAAAATTTCATCTTAAAAGGTGGATTTCTTATTGCTGCAATAGTCGGACTTGGCTCAAGAGCGACGATGGATGTGGATACTACTATTAAAGGATTTCCTCTTAACCATGAATCTATACTCAAAATATTTGAAGAAATTTGCGCTATTGTTGTTGAAGATAATATTAGCTTTAAAGTGTTACGCACTACAGATATCAGAGAAGCAGATGATTATCCCGGTTTGCGTGTCCATTTAAATGCCGGTTATCCGCCGCTCAATATTCCAATAAAAGTCGATGTAACAACAGGTGATATAATTACCCCACAAGAAATTACGTATTCTTTCAAGTTAATGTTTGACGATAGATCAATATCGATTCTTGCATATAATCTGGAAACAATACTGGCAGAGAAATTAGAAACATTGTTATCGCGCAACATTGCTAACACGAGGATGAGGGATTTTTACGATATATATGCTCTGCATAAGTTTCACGACACTGATTGTAATATGCCGATTTTGCGAAAAGCACTGGAGAAAACAGCTCGCAAGCGTGGCAGTTCTTCTATTTTGATGCGTCATCAAGAAATAATCGGAAACATCCAAACAAGTTCGAAAATGCTTGTATTATGGGATGAATACCGTAAAGAATATGATTATGCGAATAATATTGAGTTTAGCGAGATCTGCGTGTCGATAATGCAACTTATGGGAACTTTATATAATGTTAATAAATATGGGTAAGAGAAGCTTACTATTGTTTTTGTACCCTAATGATTATATAATAATTAAACAAATGGTTAATAATAGGACTTTATTTATTTCAAATCCACAATTTGCCATCTCCCCCAATCTATGCTAAAATAATCCCATGGAAAAAAAGAACATCTTGGCTCTATCCATAACCCTCATTCTTGCCCTCGCCATTGGCGTAACCGCAAGTCATTTTATCAGCGAATACAGCCAAGTTTACAAAATTTGCGTCAGCGAAGCAGGGGTCGCCGTCAAAGCCGCCGACTTTTTCAGAAAATCAGGTGAAAACGCCTACTTCACAACTGATAGTCAGCCATTTGACTTAAGCAAACCCGGGGAATACACAGTCCGCCTTAGAAATGGATGGTTTACTTATAAATCCACACTTATTATAGAAGATACAATCCCCCCTCATGCCGACGCCGTCATCGTAAAAAGACTGATTAACACCCCCTTAGACCCCAATGATTTCGTCGCCGGAATCACTGACGCGACCCCCGTGACGGTATCATTTGTCGAAAACCCCGATAATACCGCAGGCGGGCTGAAAAATGTTGATATTCGCTTAACTGACATAAGCGGAAACCAAACAATCATCACATCCAAGCTGCAACTTTCAGAACTTGCGGATAACGTTACCATTGAAGCGGGCGCCCCGCTCCCGAATATAAATAATTTCGTTATCATCGCCGAAGAAGCTCAATTTGCGAATGATTATAACCATATAAATACCGCTCTTCCGGGTGAATATATTATTAACATACTTATTGACGGAATGCCCTACGAAACAATTTTGCATATTATAGACACAATCCCCCCCACTTTTTCCGCGGCGAACATATCAGGTTTTTCCCTCTTGCCGCGGAATGCGGAAGATTTCGTGACCGATTATTTTGATATCTCCCCGCTTACTTTTTCATTCGAAAAAGAACCCGACCTAACATACATCGGGACCCGGGATATTACCATTATCGCTCGCGATGCGGGCGGCAATGAAGCAAGGCAAACGGTACAACTTACGCTACTCGCCGATACCGAACCGCCTGAAATAAAAGGAGTTGTTGACTTTAACGTTCAGGCAGGCGATACTATCGCATACAAAAAAAATGCCGTCGCTATCGACAATAACCCAATCGGCTTAGAATTTATCGTTGACCAAAGCGCGGTTTTAGTTAACACCGTCGGTTCTTACCCTGTTACCTATATTGCCCGTGACTTTGCGGGAAATGAAACGAAGAAAACCATTACCCTGACTGTCGTCGAGAAAAAATACGACCTCGATGAAGTCTATGCCAAAGCCGATGAAGTCCTTGCGAGAATCGTCACCGAGGATATGAGCGAGCGCGAAATATTGTGGGCAATATACCGCTATAATCAGTACAATATATTTTTTGAACCCACTTCCGAAAAAGAAACTTGGGTTCGCGCCGCATACGAAGGCCTCTTTGACCGCCGCGGCGATTGCTATGTCTATGCTTGCACCGCCAAAGTACTGTTAGACCGCGCGGGGATAAAAAACGAGGATATCGAAAAAATTGTGACATCAAGACGCCACTACTGGCATCTTGTTGACATCGGCGATGGCTGGTACCATTATGACACCACCCCCAGAAGCGATCACCCCACCATCTTTATGTGGACGGATGAACAGCTTATGGAATACTCAGCCGAAAGCTACAATTCCCACCGCTATGACCGCGATATTTATCCCGCCGATCGCCGGCCGATTAATTAAAGAGGGTATCACATTTATTTTCTGAATGTATGGAGTTTATTATGAAAAAATTAGGAATAATAGGCGGTCTGGGTCCAATGGCGACAGCCCGCTTCATGATGATGATAACGCAAATGAGTGAAGCCGAAAAAGACCAGGATCATTTCGAGACGATCATTATAAGCCGCCCCCAAGTTCCCGACCGAACCGCATACATCCTTGATCAAACCAACCCTGACCCCGCCCCCGCCCTCGTCGGAATCGCCCGTGAATTATGTGAAGCGGGAGCGGAAATACTGGTTATGCCGTGTTTTTCTGCGCATTACTTTTATGATACTATAAGTGAAACAGTAAAGGTTCCTGTTATCCATGCGATTGATGAAATATCTGCCCGTCTGGAAAACGCGAATATCAAAAAAATCGGCCTGCTTGCAACCGATGGTCTAATCCAAAGTCATATTTTTACGGATAAGCTTGATAAGACAGGTATCGAAGTTATTTCACCCGATGAAGCAGGGCAAAAGAAGGTCATGCAGATGATTTACCATGAACTTAAAGGCGGGCGGGATGTTGATTTAACCAAGCTTAAACAAGTTTCAGAAGATCTGCTTTCACACGGCGCAGAAATTATATTGTTAGGTTGCTCCGAATTATCATTACTAAAAACACGATATAGCTTGACGGATGAATATCTTGACGCATTGGAATTGTTAGCCGGGCAAGCTGTCTTAAGATGCGGTAAATTAAAGAGTTGCTATCAAAGGCCAATCAAGGCAAGCCGTAACCATGCCATTTGAGCCGCAGGCTTATCTTCATAAGCAGTAACATTTTAAAGTAATATTACACAAAATATTAAAATAACATATTGAATCAATAGTAATTTTCCGGTATAGTTATAGTCGATGCATGTGGAAGAGCAGAATGGGGTAAATATATATGAATAATAATGAATTAACAAATCTAAGAATCAAAGATAAGCTTCTAACCAGTTTCAAGAAAATTAATAGAATGACGATCATGGTCTGTTGTGCAGGTATTCTCGGAATTATAATATTAGAGATTTTGGCATTAACAGAATTTTCAAAGCTTGTCGATATTATTGTCTTTATAATTATGATAATAATTCAAATAACAATTACATTTGTTGCCATATCGACATCCAATAGATTATCCCATGAAATTGACGATAACTTAAGCACACCGCTTAATATTTTATCCGACTTCCTTAGAAGAGCAGGAGATACAGGAGATATTTCACATACGAAGGAAGAAGCGGAAGCATTAGAGAAGTTCGGTAAAGCAAAGGATGAAATCGGAATGATTATTACTGATATCAACCATTTCATGACGCATATCGGTCATATCGCCGAAGAGCTTGAATCATTGGCAGGCGGTGATTTGACGACGGAAATAGAAGTTATTTCCGATGCTGATACGATGGGAAGTTCCGTTAAGCATCTGGCTGATAACCTCAATAAGATTTTTAAAGAATTAAACGCTTCGTCCGCACAAGTTTCCGTCGGTGCGAAGAATATCGCCGAAGCAGGGCAATATTTGGCGGAAGGCGCGACCCAACAAGCCCACACGGTCAAAAATTTATCCGAATCAATTGCGGTAATCGCCGATAAAACCAAGAACAATGCGGGAATGGCGGTGAAAACAGCGAACCATGCCGATTTGATCAGGGATAAAGCAGAACTTGGCAGTAAGCAAATGGACGATATGATTAATGCGGTTAATGATATTAATGAAGCAAGTCAAGCGATCAGTAATGTAATTAAGACCATTAGCGGTATTGCTTCACAGACGAATATTTTATCACTCAACGCGGCAGTCGAAGCCGCCCGCGCGGGAGAGCATGGCAAAGGTTTCGCGATTGTCGCCGATGAGGTGCGTAATCTGGCGGCTCAGAGTTCGAATGCCGTTCATCATACTACGACATTGATTCAGGACTCGATTGAGAAAGCTTCGCTCGGCAGCCGGATTGCCACTGATACCGCCGAAAGCCTTAATGAAATAGTTGAGTTGATTAAAGAATCAAGTTCATTTGTTCAGGAAATGGCGCGGTTATCAAATGAACAATCGGATAGCATCATCAACATTAATAAAGGAATTGACGATGTTCTTGAAGTCGTTGAAGGAAATAGTGCGACTTCGGAAGAAAGCGCCGCATCCAGTCAGGAGATGAGCGCTCAGGCAACTTTGCTGGAAGAAATGGTCGCCGAGTTCAAGTTGCGTGACGGCGCCAGGCACGTTCGCAGCAGATTATAGTAATGCGTTACCCTAGGAGGATACGAAAGGAAGTTCCGAATGGAAAAGAAAAACGATGCCAGTGCATATTGTTATCGCGTTAAAGGCTTGTATGTCCCCTATATAACACCCGCTGATATTGACAGCAATATCAACGACTATATCAACAAAATAGGGCAATATACCGCAGTTTTGGAAGAACAATTTAATAAAGAAGATAAGAATGGTTTTATTAGCACCTTGGAATCAATTTTACAGATGCTTAAGGGTATTTATGCCAAGCAATGTGCTTCATATGCGATTGCTTTGATTGACGGCGCGAAAAATCGTGAAATGCGGCGATTACAACAACTTCTGTCGCAGGCGATTGCCGACTTTTTACTCCTTTCTATTGATATGCAAAAAGCGCAGAATATCAATATATCACGGGCGAAGAAATATCGGAATGTCGAGAGAAACGAGGATATCGCTCACGGTTTATCATCACTGGGAAGGTTACTGTTAGTAAGGGACTATAAAGACGCCTTAAATATGGCGGAAGATTTATGCGAGTTAGGCGATGTCTTCAAAAAAGCGGTCGAAATGATCAAAGCAGGTGAATATGACCGCGTCAAAGAAATGGTTGAAACGATTGAAAAAGAAAATATTAAGCTGATTAAACAAGAGGGTGTCAGTAAAACGACGAAAACCGTTCTGGCGGTTGACGATAGACCCGAAATTTTAACCAGCGTAAGTGCCGCCCTGAAAAGTCATTACAAGGTCTTAGGCGCCCCCGGCGGTCAAATGGCACTTAAGGTCATGGCTTCACAAAATATCGACTTATTTTATCTTGATATCGAGATGCCTGAAATGGACGGATTCGAGTTACTTACGCAGATTCGGGCGAATCCGAAATATGCGAAAACCCCCGCGATTTTCCTGACTTCGATTGCGCTCAGGGAATATATTGACCGCGGTATTAGGTTAGGGATTGACGATTATATTGTTAAACCCTCTAACCATGTAAATTTACTTGTCAAAGCCAGAACATATATGGACGATTAATGGAAGAATTACTGGAAATACTAAGCGAACTGCATGAAGATGTAGATTTTATGAATTGCGAAAAGCTATTCGATGATAAAATTATCGATTCCTTTGATATTGTCGCGATTATCGCGGAAATATATGACCGTTTCGATGTAACAATTTCTGCCGGAGATATTATTCCGCAGAATTTCAATTCCGCGAAATCGTTATGGATTTTGGTTGAAAAACTAATGGATGAAAACTAATGCTATTTACTTCGTATAGCTTTATCGCGTTTTTAATTGTTTTATTTGTATCGTATTATTTGGTTCCGAAGCAGTTTCAGTGGAAGCTTTTATTATTTTTCAGTTATCTTTTCTATTTCTTTGCCGGACCGGTTTATCTTTTATATATCATTACGACGACAGTAACAATCTATTTTTTTGCGCAAAAAATCGAAAATCTTAGCTTAAGCCAAAAAGCGCATCTTGATAAAAACAAGGAAATCTTCGGCAGTGCCGAGAAAAAGCAGTATAAGGCTTTTATCAAAAGCCGAAAACGGCGCCTTCTTATCATCGCTTTAATAATAAATATCGGGATTCTGGCGGTTTCAAAATATACGAATTTCGCGATCGTTAATTTTAATTCATTAATGCGGACGATAGCTGATTTGCGCGGCTTAGAGGAGTCGGGACAGCTTGCGCTTCGCAATATTATTGTGCCGCTGGGCGTTTCATTCTATACCTTTCAAGCAGTTTCGTATTTAATCGATGTGTATCGGGGGACGGTCAAAGCGTCACGCGATTTATTCCGCTTCGCTCTTTTTGTCTCTTTTTTCCCGCAATTAATTCAAGGGCCGATCAGCCGTTTCGGGGATTTATCAAAGACTCTTTTCTCCCCGCATTCATTTGACCGTCAGCAAGTTAGTTTTGGGTTGCAAAGAATATTATGGGGATTTTTTAAGAAACTGGTGATTGCCGATCGGCTTCTGATCGGGGTGAATGAGATTATCCGCAATCCTGAGAGTTATGGCGGCGCCTTTGTTTTCGTTGGGATGTTGTTTTATGCTTTTGAATTGTATGCGGATTTTACAGGGGGGATTGATATAACGATCGGTGTGGCGCAGGTTCTCGGGATTAAGGTTACAGAGAATTTCCGCCGTCCTTACTTTTCCAAATCGATTAAGGAATATTGGAAGCGCTGGCATATTACGATGGGGGCATGGTTTACCGACTATGTTTTTTATCCCGTGACGGTTTCGAAGCCGTTGCTGCGCCTTTCGAAGTGGTCGCGGAAAAATTTGGGCGAGGCTTTCGGTAAGCGCGTTCCGATTTATCTGGCTTCATTTATTGTGTGGTTTACGACGGGGCTTTGGCACGGCGCCAGTTGGAATTTCATTGTTTGGGGGCTGGCTAACTGGGTGGTAATTATGGTTTCGGAGGAATTTGAACCGCTTTATAGGAAGTTTCATAGGCGGTTTGATATTAAAGAACATGTGTTATTTAAAGCCTTGCAAATTGTCCGGACAGTTTTGTTAATGAGCCTGATACGTACTTTTGATTGTTACCGT
>WQST01000050.1 GCA_009787745.1 Lachnospiraceae bacterium | reverse complement strand
ATCGGATTCTTAGATGATTATATAAAAGTAGTCCTAAAACGCTCCATGGGGCTTAGGGCATGGCAAAAAATGCTTGGTCAAATTATTGTAACAGCAGTTTTGGCATATTACCTTGTCAACATCCTTGAAATCCCCCTGACAATGAAAATCCCCTTTCAAAGCGGGCAATTTATTGATTTCGGCTTTCTGAACATCCCGATTTTATTTATCGTCGTCATCGGCACCGTAAACGGCACTAACTTTACCGATGGCTTAGATGGTTTGCTCGGCAGTGTAACCGTTTTGGTCGCGACTTTTTTCGCCGTCGTCTCAATCGGAACCGAGGCAGGAATCACCCCCGTTGCGTGTGCGGTAGTCGGCGCCCTGCTCGGCTTCTTACTCTTTAACGTTCATCCCGCCAGCGTCTTTATGGGCGATACAGGTTCGCTGGCTCTCGGCGGTTTTGTCGCCGCCGGCGCCTACAGTACCCAAATGCAGCTATTCATCCCGATTGTCGGATTAGTGTACCTGATTGAAGTTCTCTCGGTTATGATTCAGGTCGGTTATTTTAAATTAAGCGGCGGTAAGAGAGTCTTCAAAATGGCTCCCATCCACCATCATTTCGAACTTTGCGGATGGAAAGAAACAAAAGTCGTCGCCGTTTTTTCGATTATCACAGCCATCTTATGTGTGATCGCCCTATTAGGAATATAATATGACAAACAATCCATTAACAAATAAATACATACTGGTAGCCGGCTTCGGTGTGAGCGGAATCAGCGCCGTGAAGCTTCTCAAAAATGTGGGTGCAATCCCGCTCATATATGACAGTAACCATAATTTAAAGCCGTCGGATATAAAAGATAAACTTGATACGGAAATTGACGCCTACATCGGAGAGATGCCCCCAAGCGAAATAATCGCCGGCTTAACAATGGCAGTTTTCAGCCCGGGGGTAAACCTAAGGGGAGAAATCGCCGTCAAGCTAAAACAAGCAAATATCCCGATTATCGGTGAAATTGAACTTGCCTACATGTTTACAAAGGGGCGCATCATCGCCATTACAGGTACCAACGGCAAAACAACCACCGTCACATTGGTCGGCGAAATTATGAAAGCCCGTTTCCAATCTGTTTATGTCGTCGGAAACATCGGACTTCCTTTTTGCGATATCGCTTTACAAACGACCGCCGAAAGCATCATCGTCTTAGAAACCTCAAGCTACCAACTGGAAACCATTAAAGATTTCACCCCCTATATATCGGCAATCTTAAATATCACCGAAGATCACCTTGAACGCCACGAAACAATGGAAAAATACATAGCCTGCAAAGAACGGATAACTCTGAATCAAAATAAAAATAACACCTGTATTGTTAACTATGACAGCGAGAATACAGTCAAATTCATATCCGCCTGCCCGGCTTCCGTAATCGGGTTTTCGTCTGTTTCAGAAATTAATAACGGATGCTATTTAAAAGGCGATACCATCTATCAAAGCATCAACGGAAATATCGAACCACTAGTCAAAGCAGATGAAGTTATCCTAAAAGGCACATGCAATATGGAAAATATCATGGCGGCAATCCTAATCAGCCGCGAAGCAGACGTCCCGATGCCCGTAATAATCGAAACCGTCAAAAAATTCAAGCCCGTTCCCCACCGCATCGAATACGTCGCAACCATCAATAACGTTGACTACTATAACGACTCAAAAGCAACTAACCCTGATGCCGCCATCCACGGAATCCGCGCAATGACCAAACCCACCATCTTAATCGCCGGCGGTTCCGAAAAGAAAAGCGACTACACCAACTGGCTCACAGAATGCAAAAATAAAATAAAAGCCCTAGTGCTAATCGGCGAAACCAAAGAAGACATCGCCGCTTGCGCAACCGGCCTCGGCATCCCGAATATCTACAAATGCGACACCCTGCAAGAAGCCTTGGAAAAAAGCCGGACCCTCGCCGCCCTCGGCGACGCGGTTCTACTATCCCCCGCCTGCGCCAGTTTCGGCTTATTTAAAAACTACGAACACCGCGGCGATAAATTTAAGGAATTAGTAAAAGAAGTAAATTAGAGCACACAATAGGAGTCCCCCTAAATGGCAAAGCGAAAAGAAGAAAAATTATTCGATTACAGCCTTATGTTCATCGTCCTATTCTTGATTAGCTTCGGACTTGTCATGATCTACTCCGTCAGTTCATACGAAGCCTCCTTCAAATACGGCGATGCCACATACTTCCTCAGAAGCCAACTCTTCGCCACAATCTTGGGTCTGGCGCTAATGATCGCTGTCGCCAATATCCCCTACCACTTTTGGCACCGCTTTGCCACCGCGGCATTCATCATCTCCCACATAATGATTCTTTTGGTTCTATCCCCCCTTGGCATCGAGCGAAACAATGCCCGCCGCTGGATCAACGTGTTCGGTACATCCCTGCAACCCGCCGAAGTCGCCAAACTCGGCATGATCCTTTTTCTGGCAAGCTTCATATGCCACATCGGAACCGGCAAAATCCGTACCGGCAAAGGCTTTTTAACAGTCCTTGCCGTCCCAATACCCATATGCCTGATGATTTGGCAAATAACAACTAACCTAAGTTCCGCCATCATTATCTTCGGCATTGCCCTGCTCATGCTTTTCGTCGCAAGCCCCGAATATAAACGCTTTATTATTCTCGGTGCGATTGGAGTCGCTTTAGTTGCGATAATAGTTTTCACAATTATAAGCCTGTCCCATTCCGATTCACTGGGCTTTAGAAGCGAACGCGTTTTAGCTTGGCTCGACCCCGAAGCTTATGCTTCCGATAAAGGGTTCCAGACCCTTCAGGCTCTCTACGCAATCGGTTCAGGCGGAATCTTAGGCAAAGGGCTCGGTCAAAGTATGCAAAAACTAGGCTTCCTTCCCGAAGCCCAAAACGATATGATTTTTTCGATTATTTGCGAAGAACTCGGCTTGTTCGGCGCAATAGCCATCATCCTTATGTTTCTTCTTTTGATTTGGCGCTTCATGTACGTAGCCAGTAATGCCAAAGACCTTTTCGGCGCCCTTTTGGTCGTCGGGGTTATGGGGCATATCGCCATTCAGGTTATCCTGAACATCGCAGTAGTAACCAATACCATCCCCAATACAGGCATATCCCTGCCGTTTATTAGCTATGGCGGTTCATCAGCGATGTTTTTATTGATAGAAATAGGCCTTGTCTTAAATGTTGCGAAAGGAAGTAATACATATCGGGAATAATTGACAAACATAAAATCTGAAAAATGCGAATAAATATTTTGGTGCTTAATTTTTTTTAGTTGGACAAGATACGAAAATGTATGTCTCACCATATAAATAAGAATAGGTCATTCTTTTAAACTATCCGAAAAAGGCAGGTGTAATGTTGGACTCTATTCGTATCAGAGGAGGGAACCCTCTTTTTGGTGAGACAAAGATCCAAGGTTCCAAAAATGCCGTCCTACCGATAATGGCAGCGGCCTTACTAATTAAAGGCGTTAGTGTCATTGAAAACTGTCCCAATATATCCGATGTCGATCACATGCTGAATCTGTTAAAGCAACTCGGCTGTGTCGTACAGAAGGGGAACAGGTCCCTACACATCGATGCTTCGAATGTAGCAGAAAATACTTTGAGCAGTAAATCTGTCACGGAAATGCGCTCATCGATCATGTTAGTTGGTGCGATGTTAGGACGCTTAGGGAAAGTGGTCATGAACTACCCCGGGGGATGCGTGATAGGTACGCGTCCGATTGATATACACTTAGATGCCCTCCAAAAAATGGGCGTAACGATTCAAGAGAGAAAAGAAGGGGAAGATAAATATTTTACCGCGACCGTCGATGAAATGTCCGGTACGTTTATCAAACTCCCTTTCCCCAGCGTCGGTGCGACAGAAAATGTCATCTTAGCGGCCATTAATGCCAAAGGCACGACAATCTTAAGAAATGCCGCCACCGAGCCGGAAATAACGGCATTATGCGATTTCCTGATAGCCGCAGGGGCGGAAATTATGACAATTGAAGACGAAGGAGAAAACACCATCATCATTAAAGGCGGATGCCGCCTGGAGCCGGTTTGCTTTAAAGTACCCGCCGATCGGATTGTCGCAGGAACTTATGTGCTGGCAGTACTGGGGGCAGGAGGGCATGTATTTCTGGAAGACGCCCCCGTCAGTCATATGAAATCGGTTATTGATTTGGCTAAGTCAATGGGCGCAGACGTAAATGTCTGCGAAAGGGGCATTGTCATCTTAGCCGATAGTGTAAAAGAATCGCTTCAATATCTTGAAACAGGAATATACCCTCACTTCCCAACCGATTTGCAATCACCGCTTTTGGCAATTCTGACGATTGCGGAAGGGAAAAGTGTAATTCACGAAAAAATATTCGAAGACCGTATGCTAATCGTCGATGAACTAAACAAGATGGGAGCGAACATTACGGCGACCGGTAATGAAGCAACAATCACGGGTGTCGATAAGTTAATCGGAACAACTGTAAAAGCGAAGGAGCTTAGAGGCGGCGCGGCTTTGGTAATCGCCGGAATTATTGCCGAAGGGGAAACAACTATTGAGAACCGTAATTTTATTAAACGAGGCTATGAAGATATTGTCAGAGATTTTTGTAACTTAGGGGTTGTGATTAATAACGGATAGTTCTTTGAAAGCGGCAGCGAGGGCTGAAAGAGTATGCTTTTAGCCCTCCATTAAGGAAATAGATGATCTTTAAACGAAAAGGAAAAAAAGACAGGGAATCTTTCGGTGAATTTCTGCGGCAAAGGCGAAGTTTTATTATCATCATCCTAAGCCTTATTGTCATAGTCTCATTAGCATGGACAGGTTATCGCTACATAATCGACAACTACACGGTAACGAGAATATTTGTTGACGGCAATATCCAGCACAGCAACCAAGAAATCATGGATATTGTTATGGAAGGGCGCTATGGCAATAACTCATTGATTTTATCCCTAAGATACAAAGACAAAAGCATCGCCGATATCCCCTTTCTCGAAAAAATCGACGTCACAGTTCTGGAACGCGATACCATCCGTATCAATGTCTACGAAAAAGCCATCGCCGGATGCGTCGAATATCTGGGGCGTTTCCTCTACTTCGATAAAGACGGCATCATCGTCGAAACTTCTGTTAAAAGGAATCAAAGCATTCCCGAAGTAGTCGGCTTAAAATTTGATTATGCCATTATGTATGAGAAACTGCCCGTTCGGGATATGACCATTTTCACCGAAATACTTAACATTAGACATCTTTTGGAACAATATAACGTCCCCGCCGACAAGATTTCCTTCAGCGAAAGAAATGAAGTTACCCTCCAATTTGGCGCAATCAGAGTTGCACTCGGCAATGAAGGGTATATTGATGAAAAGATAATGGAACTTGAAGTTATCCTCCCTAAGTTAAGCGGAAAAAGCGGTATTCTCCGAATGGAACATTATGATGAATATTCGAGAGAAACCATTTTCGAGCCTGATTGATGTACTTACAAGAAATAGTTACTAAATACGTTAGCTTTTTTTTCATTTTGAAACCTCCTCAATATTTTCATATATTTTTATTTGTAAATCCATTACCTCTTGTTAGGTTACTATATATTCACCATTTAAGTAAAGAGCATATGTACCATCATCATTTTTTATGTAATATGAGTTTTCATTAGTTAACTCAAAAGTACCTTCTTCATGCTCTATTGATATAGAATAGGGTTCAATAATTATTAACATAGGAAACACTAATGCAATAATCGGTTGGGTCTGACTTAAAATGATTTCTGATTGTGTAAATAAGCCATATCTGCTATAATGAAAGAAGACAACGGAGGATATTTTATGGCTGATGGAGTATCATATCAGAATAAAGATATTTTACTAAAGACTTTAAGCGATACTTATAGAGATAAGAGCTTTTCCGCATATGGCTTGCAGTTACCGGCTATTAAGGAAGTGTTACCGACTAACTTGCCCAAAATCTCAGCAGATGAAAAGCAATTGGATAACCTTTTTCTTTTGGAAGATGGGACATATGCGATTGTGGACTATGAATCAGTCTATAAGCGGTCAAATAAGATTAAATATCTTAACTATGTTGCACGAATCGCGGATAAGTATTTTGCGGATGACGATATTACGATAAGACTGGTCATAATCTATACCGGCGATGTGGAGCAAGCCGAGCCTGAACTTGATATTGGTTGCATCACTCTTAGGACGGAACAGGCTTTTCTTATTAAAATTGATGGTATTTCGGAATATCAGGCAATAGAGCATAAAATAGAAAACAATCAACTACTGGACGATAATGATATCATGAAGCTGATAATCCTTCCCCTGACTCAAAAGGGCAAGGAAGGTAAGCAGGATATGCTTCAAAAAGCTGTTGAGGTTACCAAGAAGATAACCGATGAGAAGCTACAGGTTATTGCGATTAGCGGACTTTTGGTTGCGTGTGATAAGTTTGTGGATGCGGAATACTCAGAAAAAATAAGGAGGTTTTTGGATATGACAAAAGTAGGAAGAATTATTGAAAGAGAGCGGATTGAGTATGGGAATCAAATAGCCAAGGAAACAGCCAAGGAAACAGCCCAAAAAACTG
The DNA here is from genome assembly GCA_009787745.1 of Lachnospiraceae bacterium. GTDB lineage: Bacteria > Bacillota > Clostridia > Lachnospirales > Lachnospiraceae > UBA935. The sequence continues at coordinate 6,160 of WQST01000050.1, read as the reverse complement.
CAAAAATTCTATTAGAAAGAGAAGTAGATATATTAACCATTATGGAAGCAACAGGACTTTCTGAGGATGAAATCCTATCACTAAAGGATACGGTACTGGTGTAGCCAACTTAATATCTATAATTATAAGTCATTCTTCCCCTTCTGACAAGTAATGAAAATGCGGTTCGTTGACTTCTATCCCAACAAAAATTTTTTGGCGGGGTGTAAAATGTGGACGCACTAATTTACACCTCGCCTTTTGGTTTCTCGCAGAACTCCTTTTTATAGGGCAACATGGTTTTAATTTTTCCCCCCAATCATGTTTTCCTGACCATGTTTGCCCTATTTAGGAGATTCTGTGAGAAACTATTTTTATATTTCAAGTTGGAAGAAAATAATAAATGTATAATGAATTTATGAAAGGGCAAATTTACAGCAACTAGGGGAGTTAATCCGCAATGGTTCGGAACTTACAAGTATTGAAAAAGGGACACTGGAAAAACGGCGAAAGCGGTATTCAGATGAATTTCATGCCGGCATGAGTATTTTTTGTGATAGAATTATGAATCATGATTGGAATAAATGCAAAAATGAAAAAGAAAAAATAATGGAGGGTTTTTATCAGGAAGCCCTTGATGCTAACGGAAATCTTCAAACCATTGCCTTTGATATGGGTTTAATGGCTGGCTTTGCATTAGGGCTTGAATTACAGCCGCCAAAAGTATCATGAGCATTTTCACCTGCTGATTCAAGAAAAATTTAAAAGCGGTGACGGTGTGACGGCGTTTTTAGCAAAACTGAATTATGCTTATTTTATACAATTCCTCGTTTTTGCAAAGTTTTCATTAGTCACTGGGGTTTTGTTGGATTAAAGTATCAAACTCCACAGCTTCATCATACTTCATACGTTACCAAACCACGGTATCATCTTCCCATATTCCGAAAAACATATTTCCGAAATGGCTATACATTTTTTCTGTACCATCTTCATAAGTAATAGTGATAACATATACAATTCCATTATATTCATCAGGATTTTCCGGAAAATTCGATTGTAAATTGAGCCCCGTTAAATAATTTAATATTGCGGCAATTTTTTCAGAATCCGTATAATTTCTTTCGCGGGTATCTGAAAAAATCTCCACTCTTAAACCATTGACAGGCTTGTTTTTTGTGCCATTTCGCCGCCGAAAACGGAAAACAGGATAAAGTCAATCCTGCTTTCCGCTTTCGTCCGCTTCATTCTACGAAAAAACTATGGAATAAGTCAATCTCCGGTTGGACAAAATAGTCTCCACTTAAGCAAAAAAATCTCCGTATGGCTAAAGTTTACGGCTTTACGGAGATTTTTTATTCAAACGAATTAGTGACACCTCTTAATTGTGATGAGAATGTTATCCAAAATATGAAAAATTGTAAGAAAAAAATACTTTGACAAATAATATTGAATATGATGTAATAAAAGCAATTCGGAAAGGGTTTGAATGATTAGGTTAAAATATGGTCGAAAGACTTCGCAAAAAGTGAAAAGCATTTTTTTAATTATAAGTATATTGTTTATTATGGTAGTAGTGTTAATAGTTTTATTTTTTAATAATAGTATTAAGGATAGAGAAAATATTAATCAAAATTATAATGAGCTTGGATTTTATTATGTGTCAGGAAAAATACCAAAAATCGTACAAAATCACGTTAAAGATGTTTTCCCTAATATTGTTAATTTTGATAACAATATTGTAAAAGACAATCTCATTCTTGGAACCCCTATCACATATTTTTACTTTAATGACAAAACAAACATGATAGAAACTAATGGCATCTATGCTTATCCAATAATTAATAGCAAAAATGCCAATGTAATTGGTGCGATAGAGATAATTAATAATGAAAACGGCTTGAGTGCTTCATTTACAAGTGGTATGTTGCATAAATTAGAATATTTAAAAAATTATAAAACTCATGATGATCCATTTTACTTTGTTTGCGCATTTAATGAAACAATCGCTATCAATAAAAACTATGAATACGTTTTATTCACTAACTCAAACTTTTATGATGTTCGAACATTGGACTATGAACTTATAAGAAAAGCTATTTATGGAAATGATATTTATTAGATAAGTTGATATCATTCCGATATTCAAAGCAATGATTTATAAGAACAAGTATTCATAAAGCTGTGCTAAATTAATTTCATAATGATATTATATAGTTAATGATTACTATAATCCATATATGAAGCGGATAAAAAATGTAAAAGAAGTATTTTGCAAATATAGAATTTAAACCACGTTTTCCATTATATAAAAATATAAAAGGGAAAACTGTAAACCACCAAGGCTCGCTAAATGGAATCATAAATGCAATTAATGCTATTAGTAAGTATCCGACCACCAAAAATGATTTTTTTTCACGGAATAAGTAGGTAACGAGTATAAATGGGAGTAGAACAGTCCCCCACTCAGACCATAGAAAACCTATAAAAAAACAAATAAAAGCAAGAATATAATATTTGGGGGTTGCAATTCTAGCGCGCATAATCAGCATTATGGTTAATACGCCTAGTGACAATGTTATAAAAATATTATTATTTAGCAAATAACTGAACATATCTTTATTTTCTTGAATTGGCTCAATGAAGAATTTGAAGGTGATTATATTGCCCAAAAACATTAAAATCGCACAATAAAATAATCGCAAATAGTAATTTTTTAGATTGTGGGTATATATAACTCCTTCCACCACGAGATAAGCAAACATCGGTGCAACGCATCTTGAAATCAAAGTAAAAATATACGATATATCAGAAGGGATAAAGCCTTGAATAAAGCTTAAATGATCAAGTAGCATTAATAATATCATTATTAATTTAATTTGATAAGCACTTAAAAATTTAATTCTGTTCATTGAAATACCTCCATATATGTTCTATTATAATTACTATAATGATTTATTGAAAGTAGATTTTAAACTCTATGTGATTATTTTTGAGCCTGATTGATAAAAGTTTTACGAAATTTTACGGAATTATTGAATTTTTCTGTTGCTAAATTCCGGAAATAATTATATGATAAAAAGTGAGTAGTATGAAAAGATATTCTAAATCAGCAAAGGAATTTGATTAAGAATATCTAGTGTCCGCGAAACGGACACTTTTCATACTGTAATAATGACACAAGTGCCATTATTACAGGTTTTACGTGTCGATTAAAGTTTTAAGGGTGAATGATTGGATAAGGCTTATGTAATGCTGAGCGCAAGCGAAGGATCTCACGTATATTATGGCTTAACTGAGATTCTTCACCTTCGGTTCAAAATGACAGAGTTTAAGAGTGAATAGAATATTATTGGGAAATGTTAAGGAGGGCACCTCTTTGTTAGAAATAAAAACTAACGATGTGGAATCCGCCGCCAAGATAATTGTTATCGGAATTGGCGGTGCAGGCAATAATGCCGTAAATAGAATGGTAGATGAACGCATCGGCGGTGTTGAGTTTATTGGTATTAATTCGGACAAGCAAGCACTGCAACTATGTAAAGCACCGAAACTGCTGCAAATCGGCGAGAAACTTACCAAAGGACTCGGTTGCGGCGGTAAGCCGGAAATCGGCGAAAAAGCGGCGGAAGAGAGCCTTGAGGAAGTTACCCAGGCAATCAGCGGCGCGGATATGGTCTTTATCACCTGCGGTATGGGCGGCGGAACAGGAACAGGCGCGGCTCCCGTTGTCGCCAAAATAGCCAAGGATATGGGCATCCTGACCGTCGGTGTTGTTACCAAGCCCTTCCGTTTTGAAGCCCGCACCAGAATGGTTAACGCTTTGACGGGAATTGACAGGATCAGAGATCATGTTGATACCTTAATCGTTATCCCGAATGATAAATTAATGGAAATCGTTGACCGCCGGACAACCATGCCCGACGCCCTTAAAAAAGCCGATGAAGTCCTTCAGCAATCAGTTCAGGGAATTACCGACCTGATTAATGTACCGGGGCTTATAAACCTTGACTTTGCCGATGTGCAGACGGTTATGAAGGATAAGGGTATTGCGCATATCGGTATCGGGACAAGCAAAGGCGATGATAAAGCCAGTGAGGCCGTTAAGATCGCCGTTGAAAGCCCGTTATTAGAGACGACTATTTCAGGAGCGACGAATGTTCTGATTAATATTTCAGGCGATATTACTTTATCCGAAGTATATGACGCGGCTGATTATGTGAAAGAATTGGCGGGAGATGATGTTAATGTTATCTTTGGCGCGACATATCATGCGGATATGACCGACGTTTGTATGATTACGGTCATCGCGACAGGGTTAGAGGACAAAACTACTCAGGCGACACGCCCCGTCGGCGCAGGGGTATATAAGCCGGGAAGCGTAACCCCCCGTTCGATTATTCCGGGAACCGTGAAGTCGTCAGGAGTCCCGGCAGCAGGTGCCGCCCCTCGTCCGCAAATTGCTCCGGCACGTCCCCTGCAAGGTATAAACCGCCCCGGCGATATCAAAAGCAATGTTGAAGAAAAATCCCTCAAGATACCTGATTTCTTACAGAAGAACAACAAGGACACGAAATAATTACATACACACAAGCAAAACTGTCACCTCCGCGGTGGCAGTTTTTTTGTCATTTTGAGCAAAGTAGAGGATATCGTTTTTGTATAACAGCGATTCTTTGTCGAATTTCTGCGATGACTAACGCATAAGGCGGCCTAAGGTTTGACAAATTACGAAGCATTAAAAAGATATAATGAAAAACATGAAGAACAAGCTTAGGCTTTAAGAAGAAACCTAAACGCTAAAGAACTGAAATGAATGAAAAAGCAAGAGAGCGTACCCCCTAATGTACTCATATGAAATATATATCGAAAGAGTTTTCATCATCAATCTGGTTCTCAATATTTTAATCTTAATTCTGACAGCGAAAACATTAAAGCTTTCAGTAACACGAATAAGAATTTTGGCAGGCGGAATTTTAGGTGCTTTAGGATATTGCATAATTCTTTTACTGCCGCTTACATATCGGACCAAAATAGCAGTCGGGCTGATTCCGATAAGCATTCTCATGTGCGTCATAACATTTCGCACGAAGGGTCTCAGAAATGTTCTGAGGCAAACGGGCTACCTCTTCATATATGCGTTTTTAATCGGCGCGGTAATGATATTTTTACAAAGGCAAGTTCCGTTTGCAGCTAAATATAGCGGCGGAGGATGGTTGATTATAAGTTTGGGATATACAGTTTACGCGGTTTTGGATTATTTCCTGAAAATCCATCGCCGTCATGAGGAAAACTTCTTTGTCGATGTCAGTATCCCATGTCTTACGGAAGAGATAAATATAATTGCATTAGTAGATACGGGAAACGGATTGACTGAGCCGGTCAGTAAAAAGCCGGTGGCGGTTTTGGAAGAGAAAGTATGGGAACAACTAAAACCATTGATGAAACCTGAAAAAACAAAAGCGATTCCCTATCACAATATCGGAAATGCACATGGGCTGATGATCGGCTATGAGCTTGAAGAAATATATATAACTAAATCGGGACAGCGTGAAAGATATGAAAATATCGTCGTAGCGGTTGGCCCCGGGGGGATTTCCCAAAGCGGTGATTATCAAATGATAATAAACCCAAAGTTAATTAATAATTTACCATAAGGGAGGAAAAAAATGGTTTTCAAAGTAGCAATACCGGGTAAGGTACAGTTTAAGCTCTATCGGAAGGATTTCGGTTTTCGCGTGATCAAACAGCAAGGGGATATTCATTATATCGGTGGTACCGAAGTACTGCCGCCGCCGCTTGAATTTGATAAAGAAAATGCCGTCATCAATGATTTAGGCACTGAATATGAAAATGAAGCAAAATCAATTTTGATTGAACATAATTTACGCTTAGTCGTTTATATTGCCAAAAAATTTGATAATACGGGGGTTGGGGTCGAAGACCTTATTTCCATCGGGACAATTGGTCTTATCAAGTCAATTAATACCTTTAACCCGGGCAAAAATATCAAATTAGCGACTTATGCCTCGCGCTGTATCGAAAATGAAATTCTCATGTATCTTCGGCGCAATAATAAAACGAAACTGGAAGTTTCGATTGATGAGCCGCTTAATGTCGATTGGGACGGTAACGAACTCTTGCTTTCGGATATCCTCGGAACGGAAGAGGATGTTATCTACAA
>WQST01000049.1 GCA_009787745.1 Lachnospiraceae bacterium | reverse complement strand
GAAGATGAGGTTAGAATCGTTGAAAGTTTGGATATTATGCGGAATGAGAAGCGCGGTTCGTTATGTATTATGACGGTTCGCGGCAGCCGTGAAGAAGTAATGGCGGTTTTTGCGACGGTCAGTACGGTATTTTTCGAAGCGATTCCCTTATCGCTTGAAGAGATATTTATTAGTGAAACGGAGGTAGTCGGTTATGATATCAAAAAACTCATTCTGGGTTGATATCCGTGAAAATAATAAGCGCCGGACGTGGGTCTGGGTGGTGTCATGGGTTTTCTTTCTGCTTTATTACATAATCGGCTTAACTTTGATTATTAACAGCCAAAAAAATTACTATGCGGCGTTTGACCGCCAAAAAGAGAAATTAGTGGAAGCGGTTGCGGAATTTTTGGGCGCTCCGTATTTTCTTATTTTCGGGGCGGTGATTTTTTCCGTTTTCAGCGTTATTCAGGGCTTTGGTTATTTGTACAAAAAGCGTCAACTGGATTTTTACCATTCTTTGCCTGTAAAAAAAAGCCGCCGCTTTTTCGTTATTTGGCTTAACGGGATATTGATATATGTAATTCCGAGCATCGTGAGTTTATGCATAGGGATAACAATCGCGGCAATTCAGGGATATATGACTTTTAATACATTATTGGGAATCGGTTTAATGTATTTATTAGCGGTCGCGGTATATATATCAATTTATCATCTGAATATGGTCGCGCTAATGTTGACAGGGCATATTGTGATTTCATTTTTAGGGATGATTATTTTGCATTCATATGAAGTGATTATAAAGCAATTACAATATATCTATATGCAACAATTTTTTCAAAAATTTGTCGCCGAGAGTATCAGCGAGACGATATTTACGGCACCGTTTTATTGGCTAATAGCATTTTTTGACATAGGGGATAGTTCATTCTTTATATGGACGTTGCCGATTATTTTCGTTCAGGCAGGCGTTTATTTCGCAATAGCTTATTTCATCTATTGTAAACGCCCTGCGGAAGCTTGCGGGAGGGCGCTGGCATTTAAGGGAACACAGCCATTCGTAAAAATTGCGATAGCGTTACCGATGGCTTTGTATATCGCGATGCTTTTTTGGGAAATCACAAGCTATGGTTCCGGCAGTAACGGGAATCTCGCATTGGTAATGGTGGGACTGACTATTGCGACGGTGATAACCTGTTGTGTATTTGAAGTGATTTATGAGTTTGATATTAAAGCCGTTTTGAAGAAAAAACGCCATATTTTAATCAGCGGTATTATAGCCGCGATGATTTTCATGATATTCCGCTTTGATATGACCGGTTACGATAATTATGTACCGAAGCAGAATAGTATCTCAAGTTATGCCCTTATTTTGGATAGTTATTATTTTGGTTATTACCAGAAAGCCGGGATTAATGTCCGTAAAAATCAGTATATCACGGATAAAATGTTTGCCACAGATACGGAGAATATCCATACCTTAGCGATGATACAGCCTGATGAACAAACATGGATGCGGGCGGAAGTTTTGTATCGCCTAAAAAGCGGAAGAACAGTGAGAAGAAAAATTTGGCTTGATTTTGATAATCCGCAAACAATACCTGTTCTTGACCGCATCACCGCAACCGATGATTTTAAAAAGGCGAATTATATGGTAATGGCGGATTATTTTGATGATTTGTGGTTTCGTGATATCGAAGGGCTAAAGCGGGAAATCACCTATAATTTTGGAATTTATACATATCAGATAAGCGCGGGTGATTTAAACCGCATCATTACTGCTTATCGGCAGGATATGCAGTCAATTAATTATTCGCGGATGAGGAACTCGCTTAGTTATGGGCAGATACGGCTTTATTGGGAAAGAATATATCCTGATGAATATTATGACCAAATGCATATGTATTATCCGCGAAGTTTTTCATTTGAAATTATGGAAGATAACATAAGGACGCGCGCCGTGCTTTCCGAACTTGGTTTTAGTGAAAAACCTTTAAACGCTTCGGATGTTAAATATATCAGTGTATTTCGTGCAGGTGGTATGATTGATTATTATGAAGCAGATGAGATAGAGGCAATTGTTGCGAGTATTTGGCTGCCGCCTAATACCTATAATCATTTCGAACACTTGCTTGATACCAATTATACTGTTTATTTGAATTTGGAAGAAGAAATTACTTTTAACAGAAACAATCCAAAGGGCAGTTGGCAATTTTTAGCGGGAAAGACACCTGAATTTATACAATCATATTTATTTTCGTCATTCCGAGCTGAAGGCGAAGAATCTCAGTTACGCTAATAATGAACATGAGATTCTTTAGGAGGACATGACATAATGCTGAAAGTGGTTTTTAAATCATGCGTAAAATTGACATTATCTTAAATTATTACATCTCTTTCGGAAATATGAAGGTCAAAGTCATTGATCTCGTTTTTTGTATCTGCGTATTAATCATTTCACTAAATGCCAGAATAGCTTTGTTTCCGCGTATTTCAGGTGATTATATCGGTTTTCTGTTACCTTGGATGGATTCGATTAAAGAACTTAAAGGGCTTGCTTCGCTCGGGCATGAAATTTCGAATTATTCATCCGCTTATATGATTATTATGAGTTTTTTATCATATTTAAGGGTTGACCCGCTTTATTCACTTAAGGCGGTTTCGGTTTTCTTTGATTATGTGGCGGCTTTCGCGGTATTTGCCTTGATTTTCGTCCTGACACATAATTCACGCAGGGCAATTATCGGCATGAGTGCGCTTTTGATGATACCGACAGGTATTCTTAACAGTGCTTATTGGGCGCAGTGTGATATGATTTATGTATCCTTTATTCTATTGGGCTTATGTTATTATTTTAATGGTAATGCGAAGCAGGCGGTATGGCTGACCGCGATTGCCCTTGCCTTTAAATTACAGGCTCTTTTTATATTGCCATTTTATGTTATTATGTGGATTAAACCTTATGTCGGGAAGAATGGCATAAGGTGTGAAGTAAACCCGCTTTATTTTCTGGCGTTACCGATTCCCTACCTTGCTTTTACGCTTCCCGGGATTATTTTGGGGCGGGGGATAATAAGTTCAATCGGAGTTTATATGAATCAGGCGGATACATATCCGTGGTTAACGCTCAATTATCCGAATATTTATGCTTTTTTTAACCAAACGTATTTAGTTGAACCGCAGATTTCTGAACTTGCTAAAAGCGGGGTATGGATGACGATGCTGACTTTGGGGGTGTTGGCTTACTTCCTTTATGTCAAGGATGTGCGGATGAATGCCAATATGACCGTTACCACCGCTTTATTTAGCGTTCTGATCGTCCTTTACGGTTTACCGCATATGCATGAGCGGTATGGATTATTAATTGATGTGCTGGCAATTATTTATGCGATTTTACGCCCTTCACGTCTGCCTGTGGCGATTGGGCTGATTACCGGTTCGCTGATGTCTTATATGCTGTTTTTATTCGGCAGGGAAGGTTTGCCGCCGTTTTACCATGCGATTTTCCAATTGATCTTAATTATATTCGTCGGAATGGATCTTTATAAACAATCCAAAGGCGTTAAAAGAAGAATCCGTCTCAGTACTATAGTACCAGAATCCACTCATTCAACCAACGAAGACTGAATTGGTAATCGCGGTCAGAGGGGATTCCCGAAATAACGGGATAAAAAACGAAGAAAACGATTACGGCAAAAACTAAGTAGCAATAAGCAACTTTTTTGCCCCATGGCTGATATTTGGCGAGCATATTGAGAACATAGCCGATCATCAGGATGAGGAAAAGTGAAGCAGGAAAATAATGATATATAAAGGTGATTCTGCTGATTAAACCCCAAGGTAAGTATTGTGCCAAATAAGCGGCGACTAAGAACCCCGCGCGCAAGTCTTCTTTTAGCAAAAAGCGGTATATGCAGAATAAAAGACAAGGGATTCCGAACCACCAAATCGCCGGGTTGCCCATACAGTTTACGGAACTCATTAAGTTATCCCTAACGGGGTCGGTTGCGTATAAAAGCGGCATATGGAGCGTTGGCCAATCGAAGAAGGGGGTGCTGTAATAATGCGAAGCCTCTAACTCAGAATGGTATGAGAACATATGGACGGTGTTTTCAATGATAGTTTTAAACAAGCCGCCCCCCGGATTACCCGGAACGAAATGGCGGTATGAGACGATATATATAAGTAGCGGGATAAATCCGAAAAAAGCGGTGCAGAAGAAGAAAAGCTTCGAAAATTTCGTGGGGGGATGATTGATCATATACCATAAGAAAATTAGGCCAAGTCCTGCTCCCGCATAGATGGCGGTCCATTTCGTCGCGATACCAAGCCCCATCGTAATTCCGCATAAACCTAACAGGACGCGTGAATGGGACGCCGTGATGCTTATCGGTTTGCGGTTGGGAATCGTAAGCGTCAGCATATGACGGTATCCGTGATTGTTCGTCTGAACGAAGCGGAGCATCAAATAATACATTAATAAAATGAAGAAAGCCGCGAAAATATCAATCGTTGCAATTCTTGACAGCGCAAAATGCATACAATCGGCGGCGATCAGAATCGTTACCGAAGTCGCGGCAAAGGTATTTTTGAATAAAGCGATGCCGAAAAGATAAAAAAGCGGTACCATCAGGATTCCGAAGACCGCCGAAGCGAAGCGCCAGCCGAACGGGTTCATGCCAAAGAGGCGGACGCCATAGGATATAAGGGTTTTCCCCAGCGGCGGGTGCGTTGTTTCATATGTCTTTAACCCATGTATGTATTCATAGGCTGACCGCCCGTGATATATTTCATCAAACATCGTCCCACCCCAATAGGTTGCGGAATATAGGGGGGAGAATATCTCTTGTTCATCGAATAATTCAGGATAATCGGAGGCGTTATACGGTATTATGACAGAGCCGTCTTCGGCGACGGCGACTATTTCATTAATAATCGTTTCACCTTTCATTGCGACTAAGCCCAGATATCTAAGTTCATAGGGAACATTAATCCGATTCCACGAAAAAACCGCAGAAGCATAAACTTCACCATCCAGAAGTTCCCACTTGTCCTTGTCAAGATCGAATAATGAAATCGAAAAAGTACGGTTATCAAGCGGGCCTAAGAAGATGTAAAGATGACTTAACGAAACAGGGACACCGAAATCTAAGACGATATCGCTGTTTTCGGCGGTCGCTGTATAAGCGGTTATCGGTGCATTAAAACTGCCAATTCGGTAAAATACCAAGAAAGCGAAAATAAGCGTTATAACCCCTGCTATGTACCAATCTTTTTTACTCATAACGTCATTTTATAATGAAACATTGAATTTTAGCAAGTGTTTTTCGTCTTGCGTTATTTTGATAGTTAAGATATAATGACGTTAGTCATTATATCGGCGCGGCTTTAGTGCGCATCCCCCGGAGGGCGTGATTTGCGTAGCAAATCATGATATAATGAGGTAGTCTCAATTACCATTACTTTTAGGGTGTGTCGAATGGTTACGTAAATATTTAAGTTTTCGGAGAATTTTATTTGGAAAATAAGTTAAGAATTACCTTATTTGCGCTGGTTATTATTTTTATTTTATCAATGATACCGATTTCAGCCAGAGCGGATGATTCGGATTTACCCGTCATTAAAGTGGCTATGAGCGACGATCAATCGATTTCGATGCATCGTCTTTTATATCATGCGCTAAAAAGTTCAGGTTATCAGATGAATGCTCAGATATCGGGGATGCGAACAGCCATTGCGGACGTCAATTATGGCGATGCGGTGATTTTGGCGACGCAAACAGCGGGATGGGATGAACTTTATCCTAATTTGGTAATGGTTCCCGTGGTGATTGACCATGTTGAATATAATGTTTATACCCTAAGTGATAATGAAGCGGAGTTTGCCGACTGGATTGACTTAGCAGGGTTACGCTTGGGCTATCGTTGGCAAAATCAATATGTCGCTAATAATATATATAAAGCGGAAGCGGGTTTATTAGTTACTGTAAATGAGATAAGTGAACTATGGGAATTGTTGCTGAATGGCGAAGTTGACACGGTTGTTCTTCCGCGAATGGCGCATTATAACCACCGCTTACCGAAAGGGATTAAGAAGTCGGGGGCAATAGAACGACAGGCCGTTTATTCTTATGTAAATAAGAGTCATGAATTTCTGGTTCCCGTTTTGGAAAAAGCTTATCAGGAAATGTTAGAGGAAGGGTTCTTTCTAACGAACACGACCAATGAAGCACTGCCAAAAGAGCAACCGCTGGTTTTACATATTAATTCATATAATACGCAGAGCGAATATGAACGCGCACAGATGATCGCAATTCGCGAAAGGCTTGAGCATGATTTTGATTTAGAATATTACAGCTTAAATTTAAATGCCAATGAATCACATAGCCAAGTTCGATATAATTCTTTGATCGCCGATATGATCAGGTCTGAATTTGTTATCCGAAATATTGATCTGGTCGTGGTATCAGGGAACGTTGCGCTTGATTTTGCGCTTAATTATTATAATTTATTGTTTCACAATCTGCCTATTCTTTATTATGGTGCATACATCACTGATGAAGCGATGTTTTATGGGTTTGAAGATTATTTTACAGGTGTAACGGCATCATTGTCATTATCAGAGACGATAGCGGAAATGCTGGAATTATATCCTGATACGAAACAGGTATATGTTTTAAATGATGATTTAACCATTAGCAATGAAGTGTTCAAAGAAAATTTCGCCATAATTTCTGACCAATTAGAGAATCCTCCCGATTTTATCCTGAGTGAAGAAAAAGAGTTTTCATTAATTTTAGATGATATCCGCAGTTTCGGAAGCGAAACGCTGGTTTTAATCGGAAATTATATTTCTGATAGCAGCGGAAAATTTTTACTGGAAAAAGATTTGCAAGGGGCGGTTACGCAAGCATCTGTGAACCCGGTTTTTTGCTTGAATTCGGCTTATATCGGATATGGCGTCTTAGGCGGGAAGCTGACAGGCACCGAGGAGCAAAATATCTTAGTGGCAAATATCGCAAAAGGATTATTAAACGGGGTATCACCGGCGGAATTACCGCTTGTTTCTGACACGGAGTATCTTAACCGATGGAAATATGATGATCAAGTTGTTAAGGAATTTAAGTTAAATCCCAAATCACTGACAGGTGATCACATCTTCATAAATAGGAATCTCCCGATTTGGGAATCCAATCCGCGTGAATTTTATTTAATGCTGACGATTGCGGTGTTATTGCTGATTCTGCTGATTGGAATTATTATTTTCTTAAAGATGATGGCAAAAAAACAGACGGAGACATATACTCAATTATTAATTGACGCAACCCCGATGGCTTGTACGTTATGGAATGAAGAATTTGAGATTATTACAATTAATCAGGAAACCCTGAAATTGTTTGAAGCACCGGGAAGAAGTGAATTGATGAAGGATTTCTCCAAATTATCCCCCGTTTTACAGCCCGGCGGTGAAGATAGCGGAGTCACAGGTATCGCAAGTTTACAAAAAGCGATGCGCGAAGGCTATCTGCGTACCGAATGGATACATCAGACATTTAATGGTGAACCGCTGCCTTGTGAAGTTACGCTTATTCGGGTAAGCAATGGCAGTGAGCGCTTTATTGCAGGATTCAGCCGCGATTTGCGGGATGAAAGGCGAAATATCAGCAAGATTAAAACGGCTCATGCGACATTAGAGAAGCTGATGCAATCAATGGATACGATGATTATTATTACGGAGATTGAATCAGATATTATTATGTTTATCAATGATAGCTTTATGAAAGAATTTAATGTTACAGAGAGCATTATTGGTCATAAGTGCTGGAAACATCTGGTTTTGAATGCCGAAAACCGTTGTGCTTTTTGTCCGAAAAATGAAGGGACGATTGATTTGAGCAGATCGATTTCCTGGGAATTTCATAACCCGATAACGAACCATCATTATAAGATAAACAGCCGTTATATAGATTGGATTGATGGCAGAAGAGTTTTTATCGAGCAATTTATTGATATTACAGAAATAAAAGAATCAATTATTCAGCTTCGCGAAGCACAGGAAGCCGCCGAGTCCGCCAATAAAATTAAATCAACCTTCCTGGCTAATATGAGTCATGAAATAAGAACCCCGATGAATAGTATCGTCGGATTTTCGGAGCTTGCGCAACATCAAAATAATCCGCCTAAGACACAGGAATACTTGATGAGTATTTCGGAAAACGCGGCATGGCTTTTGAAAATCATTAATGATATTTTGGATATTTCAAAAATCGAAGCAGGTAAAATGGTGCTTGAGCAAATTCCCTTTGATCTTCATGATATCCTTGCTGGTTGCCAGTCGTCAATCAAGCAAAAAATCGAAGAAAAGGGGATTACTTTATATTGTTATGCCGAACCGTCAATTTCCCAAAAACTACTTGGCGACCCCGTTAAACTGCGTCAAATAATTTTAAATTTACTTACGAATGCGATTAAATTCACCAATAGCGGGACGGTTAAGTTATCAGCCTCGGTTTTAAGTAATGACGGTGAAAAAATAACGGTATTATTTGAAGTCAAAGACAGCGGCATCGGCATGGATGCAGAGCAAATCAAGCGGATATTTGACCCATTTGTGCAAGCAGACGACAGTGTTACGCGGAAATTCGGCGGAACGGGCTTAGGTTTAGCCATTACTAAGAATATTGTTGAGATGATGGGCGGAACGCTTTATGTTGACAGTACTGCCGGTGTAGGGTCGAAATTCAGTTTTGCGATAGCTTTTGAATTGATTGATGTAGATAATCTATCAGTTCTTGATATTTCAATCGATAACATTGAGGAACCGCATTTCGAGGGCGAAGTACTCATATGTGAAGATAACTACTTTAATCAGCAAGTAATTTGTGATCATCTCGCCAGAGTAGGCCTTAAAACCGTGATTGCGGGGAATGGTAAAGAAGCGATTGACATCCTGGAAGCGCGGGTCACAAAAGGAAGGAAGCCTTTTAATTTAATCTTTATGGATATCCATATGCCTGTGATGGATGGGCTTGAAGCCGCATCAAGAATTACGCAAATGCAGATAAAAACGCCGATAGTTGCTACTACAGCGAACATAATGGCGAATGATATCGTCCATTATCGGGAAAACGGTATGTCTTATTGTCTCGGTAAACCGTTTAGGGCGCAGGAGTTATGGAAATGTTTGCTCAAATTTTTGCCTGTAATAAGTTTTTCATCGTCAGACCGCCACAATTATTCGGTTGAAGATGAATTGCTGGCGGAAAAGCTAAAGCGCATATTTGTCAAAAATAACCAAAACTTGTATAATGAAATGATATCCGAACTGGAAGCGGGAAATGTTCGGCTTGCTCATCGGCTTGCTCATACATTAAAGAGTAATGCGGGGCAAATAAAAGAAATGAAACTGATGAAAGCCGCCGCCGCCGCCGAAGCAGTTTTAGCGGAAGAAAGTAATCTTCCGAGTAAGCAAAGAGTTATCTTAAAAACAGAACTGGATGCCGTTTTAAAGAAATTGGAGCCGCTTCTTAATGATAAGGTACAAAGAAGTGAAACAAAAATTACTGACGAAAAAGAAATACGTGAGATTTTTGATAAACTGAAACCGATGCTATCGAAAATGAATACCGAAAGTTTAAACCTTATCGGCGATGTTTCGGCAATTTCGGGAACAGAACAATTGGTTGATTTAATCGAGAATTTTAAATTTAAGCAAGCTCATGATATACTTGACGGAATCATAGAGAGGATGGATGCAATTAAGGTAAATAAAGCGGGAGATTGAGAATGAGGGATGAAATCAAAAAAAGTGTGTTAATAGTTGACGACGAAATGTCGAATTTGGTTGCGTTAACCCAAATACTAAATAAGGAATATACAGTTTATGCCGCTACGGGCGGTTCGGAAGCAATTGAAGCGGCGAAAATTAATCAGCCTGATTTAATCTTACTTGATATTATTATGCCTGAAATGGATGGGTATGAGGTCATTTCGATACTTAAATGTACGGAGGAGACGCGCTCGATTCCCGTTATTTTTGTAACAGGGCTGGGAACAGCGGCGGAAGAAGAAAAAGGTTTGCTTTTGGGTGCTTCCGATTATATATCGAAGCCGTTTAATTCGGCGATAGTGAAGCTGAGAGTGCAGAACCAAATTCAATTGGCGCTCCAGTTTGATTTGATTATGACCCTCAGTTTGACCGATGAGCTAACGGGGTTGTCTAATCGCCGCGGCTTTAATTCACGTTTGAATCTTGAGTTAAATCATGCGAAAAGAGAGCAGATACCGCTTAGCATTATGATGATTGATATTGATAATTTTAAGGATTATAATGATAAATATGGTCACTTGCAAGGTGATAAAGCGTTAAAGACCGTCGGCGGTGTAATCAATGATTCCCTAAAACGCTCGGTTGATTTTTGTGCCCGCTGGGGGGGCGAGGAATTTATCGTTTTATTACAAAACAGCGATTTGAGCGGGGCTTTGAAAATTGCCGAAGTGATTCGCGGCAGTATCAGTGAGACGCAGATTTCTTGTGAAGATGGGAGTTTTACCGGTATTACCGTAAGTATCGGGGTAAATACGGTCATTCCGCGTTATAGCATAACAGTAAATAATGTTGTAGACGGAGCCGACCATGCTCTTTATGCGGCGAAACAGAGCGGGAAAAATAAGGTTTGTGTATATGATGAAAAAGCGCAATAAAAAGTACTTGCTTACCATGTTTTCTTATGTTACAATATGTAATTAGTGTGAAGGATAATTATTAAAGCTTCACGCATTTTATCGGAACAAGGTATTGGAGGCAATATGACAATCATACGAATGATTTTAACAATTTTGTTTATTTTAGTATGTATAGCACTAATAGTGCTGGTATTATTACAAGAGGGAAAAAGCGCAGGCTTAGGTTCAATCAGCGGTGCCGCGGAGACATATTGGGGCAAGAACAAAGGCCGCTCTATGGAAGGAACATTGGTGAAAATCACCAAGTATCTGGCGGCAGGATTCATTTTGCTGACGGTAGTCCTGAACTTGACTTTCATCTAAGAGATATTAACTTAGCGGACGAAAGCACTCTTGTAAGGGTGCTTTTTTGACATATTCGCAGGAAAATAGGCGTGAACGAAGTGCAGAGGATTTACAATATAACATGAAAAGAAACGATTTGGAAGAAAAGAAAAAACTTGTATATAGGGTGATGCGTGAAGGCTCTTATGTTCCGATGAAGGAAAAAGAGTTAATTATTTTATTGCAAGTCAAACCTGAAAAACGCTTAATATTTAAGCAGGTGCTTAATGAACTTTTAGCGGAAGGCAAAATTGAGATATCCAAGCGCGGAAAATATAGTGCCAAGATATTAAGCCGGGGAAAAAGTAAAGAGAGTAAGGTTAGAACGGCTAAGGACGTTGTGCCGAAACCTGTTTCGGCGGAGAAAACTACGGAACGCGTTCCTTTGCAGATTGTCGGAATTTATGAAAAATCGCATAATTTCGGTTTTGTTATCCCCGATATGCGTAAAACATCAGCCGATGTTTTCATCCCCACAGGATTATCATTGGGAGCTTTTGACGGGCATAAAGTAATCGTCGAAATTACGAAACAGGGAAGCGAAAGACGGAATCCTGAAGGTAAAATTATTGAAATTATCGGTCATGTGAATGATCCCGGAACTGATGTTTTGTCGATTGTTAAAGCCTTCGGGCTTCCCTGTGAATTTAATGAAAAGACATTAAATCAAGCCGAGCGTATCGGTCTATACGTGACAGATGCGGATATGGCTGGGCGTAAGGATTTGCGCGGCGTTATGATGGTGACGATTGACGGTGCCGACGCCAAGGATTTGGATGATGCGATTAGTATCCATCGCGAAGGTGAGAATTTCCGTTTAGGCGTCCATATCGCTGATGTAACGAATTATGTTCAGGAAAATTCAGCCCTTGACCGTGAAGCCAAACAAAGGGGGACAAGCGTCTATCTGGCTGATCGGGTCATCCCGATGTTGCCTCATGCGTTGTCAAA
This sequence comes from Lachnospiraceae bacterium, assembly GCA_009787745.1. Taxonomy (GTDB): domain Bacteria; phylum Bacillota; class Clostridia; order Lachnospirales; family Lachnospiraceae; genus UBA935. The sequence continues at coordinate 892 of WQST01000049.1, read as the reverse complement.
CGGGATTTGTTCGCTTAATGCGGGAGTTGACCGGCTTTCACTTTCCTGTATGATGCTTGTTTCGCCGAAAGGTGATGTGCTTGAGCATGAGATAGCTGAAACAGTAATAAAAATAGATCGCCGTATGACTTACGAAGCAGTGCGAGAAATTCTTGAAGATAAGAACCCTGTGACGACCGCGGAGCATCATGAGTTTCATGATATGTTTATTATGATGGAAGAACTGGCGGCATGTTTACGTCAGAAAAGGAAGAAACGCGGGTCGATTGATTTTGATTTTCCTGAGAGCAAGATTTTAGTTGACGAAAATGGTGTTCCATACGATGTGAAACCTTATCTTAGCAATACAGCGACGAAGATTATTGAAGAATTTATGTTGCTTGCCAATGAAACCGTCGCGACTCATTTTAATAAGTTGAAATCGCCCTTTGTTTATCGGACTCATGCCGACCCTGAGCCTGATAAAATTGAGCAGTTAAAGATTACGCTTGGCAATTTTGGCTTTAAAACAGGCGGCAGTCTAGCGAAAGACCCGAAAGTAAAGGCGGTCAGAAAAAGTAGTAAAACGAAAGAAAAAAGCAGAGAAAAGCAACGGCTTTCAGCACAAACCATAAAAATTCACCCCCGCGAGATTCAGAAGATATTAAAACAAGCGGCGGGAACCCCCTATGAGGCGACAATCAACCGCCTGGCCCTTCGCAGTATGAAGCGCGCCGAGTATTCGCCTGATGAAACGACGCATTTCGGGTTAGCAAGCCCTTGCTATTGCCATTTTACGTCGCCGATCAGACGATATCCCGATTTACAAATCCATCGGATTATTAAGGAACATCTTAGAGGGCAGTTTACGAAGGCGCGCAGTAATCATTATGACGGACTTTTAGCGGAAACA
>WQST01000048.1 GCA_009787745.1 Lachnospiraceae bacterium | reverse complement strand
CCAATGCCTCATCAATACTTTCGATATCGAAAAGGCGCAGGCGGTTCACCCCTTGTTCATAGCCAATCACATCAATATTATAAAGCCGTGATGTTACTTTATCCTTGCCGAAATAAATATCATATGAAATATCTGATTTGTTAAGCCATGAAATGTTCTCAATCCAATCATTCTTTTCCGCCGTCTGGCGGCCTTCAACGAAAACTTGCTTAAACAAGCCGAAATGATACAATAACCCAACTCCATCGCCGCTTAATCCCAGTGTGGAAATCGAGTCAAGGAAACAAGCCGCCAAACGGCCCAGACCGCCGTTACCCAAAGAAGGCTCTGGTTCAATCTCCTCTAATACCGCAAGTTCCTTCCCTTTGGAAGCCAGAATTTCTTTCATGCGGTCATAAATACCGATATTAATCAGATTGTTTGACAATAATTTCCCGATTAAAAATTCCATTGAGACATAGTAAACTTTTTTCTCTCCCTCAATTCGGTCAGAAACACTTAAAATGCGTTTAACTACCGTCAAAACGACATAGTAGGTTTCAAGATCGGTAAGTTCTTCAATCGGTTTGCTGTAAAGATTACGAGCGATTTCATTAAGTTGATCTTCCAAGTACATAATTAAAACGTCTTTTTGCAAATTTGTTTGAGCTGCCATTTGGGTACCCTCCTTCGTGCGGCAAAATTAGCAAATAATATCCTCATACTTAAGCCTGACAATCTGAAAATCCAAAACAATATTACGACCTTCACCGCCATTTAAAAGCCTTGCCGCTTCGGTTACGGCTTCTGCGGAAATACGGGCAAAATCCTGCTTTACGGTATTCATTTGCTTTCCGGCATAACCCATCAGCGAAATCCCGTCGAATCCGCAAACAGGGCGGAAAATATTCATCTCGGTTAAAGTCCGCATCGCCCCGATCGCCATCAAATCCGAAGCACAGACAATTATATCTTTATTTTTCGCAAATCTCATGGTCAGGTTGCGTGCTTTCAGTTCGGAAAATTCCCCGCAACGAACGAGCATTTCCAGGTTTAGATCAGCCGCCAGCTTTTCCATTCCCGTTAACCTCGCCTCAGACACATAACCATTTTTTTTACCCGACAAATAAAGAACTCTGTCGCTTGCATGACCGATATTTTCGAGAATGGTTTTCTTCGCTACTTCGTATTGAGCCTTGTGGTTATCAATCCATACCGACGATGTATTTGTGTTAAAAATAGGAGCATCAATAACGACCACTTTAAACCGCTCACGATTTATCAGCTGATGAAGCGTGTTATCTTCTTTTGATATCCCGTATATAACAATCCCTGTAATGCTCTGCGACATAAAATAAGCATCAAGTTCATCAATCGATTTATTCTCAATCATCGAAAAAAAGACGGTAATAATATCAAGATTGAGCTCTGTCGCCCGGCTGATTCCTCCGGATATATACTGCATATATATTTCATCAATAGCTTGGGTTTTGTACTTGATATTTATAAGTAGCGCAATACGACAAGGCTGTTTAGATGACAGCGCCGCCGCAACAGAGTTGGGGACATAATTCAGTTCTTTAACAGCCTGATTTACTTTTGTGCGGGTCTCTAAGCGGATATTGGGGTAATTATTTAACACTTTCGATACCGTTGAAATAGCTACTCCGGCATGTTTCGCCACATCTTTGATTGATACCATGTCATCCTGCTTTCATCAGCTACAATGTGGAAAACGTTTTCTTTATTATTATACAATAACCCTTTTATTTTGTAAAGTATATCTTTGTTACCGCTTAACGGCTCAGGATGATATAACCATAATCAGCAACACCCTTTAATATATCTGAATATCATTCGTAATGCTAATCAATAAATAAAAAGTATCATTCTTTATCGTCAGCGGTAAAACCAGCATCTCATCCGCTAAAATTTTCTTCATCGTTAAATATGTCTGCGGCGGCATCAAATCAACGACTATTCCGTCCTGACCTAACTCGGTTCCGTATGAACTTGATATCTTGTTGACAATCTCACTGATTATATCAAGAACTTCGTCATTGATACCGTCATACCGCTCACGCATATAGCAAGTCGCGACATAAGCCATCTCCGTTTCACGTCCGACCAGCGCAAAAGCATACTCTTTACAACCTTTAGCGAACTGAAAAACCCCGTTTGACGCCTGAAACTCACTCACCAAAAACGCCTGCTTGGGGCAAATGTTATTGCCGACCTTATTCGCCAAAAATCGAATCGCACAGCAAGCGGCGTTAATATAAGCACCTGCTTCAGGCGGGATAAATAACGGAAGGATACGGTTGGCGTCATTACTTTTTAAGTCGGCTAACTGAGCTTCATTATTTATAGCAGGATATTCCTTTAAGATATTCTCTAGCGACTCCAAATCAATAATCTTAAGTTTTTCTAATGCCTGAACGAAACATAGATAGCTGTCGTTTTGTTTATATGCTAATGATTTTATTTGACCTTCGGTTAAGTAACCGTACAGAACGGTCGTATCGGCAAAAGTCGAATCACATATTACTCCGTCGGTATTAATCTCTTCATAAATCGCTTTTACCTCATCAGAAGCCATGTAACCTGCGGATACGGCGACAAGGCCAAGACATGCCCTGACTTTTTGCCGCTCCTTCTGGAGGATTAGCATCTGCCCTTTGGTAATAATACCGCGCTCAATGAGAAAACTACCGACGATCTCAGCTACCATAAAACCATACCTCCGAATCTCAACTAAAACTCACCATAAACGGCAAAATTGTTTTTCCCCCTGCTTTTTGCGGCGAAGAGTGCTTTATCTGCATATCGGTACAATTCATGAAAATCAACTTTTTTCTCACTAAATAAAGCAATACCGATCGAAACCCCGACCGTATCGTTCGGAATCTTTTCGTGAATAAAACTTTTCCCCAGTCCATTTGATTTATCACAAATCATCTGCGCTTTCTCACGAACAACATTATCATCTTCAACACTTAAGAATACTAAGAACTCATCAGCACCGGCGCGGCATAACCAGTCGCCCTCGCGAAAATTTTCCCGCATCACATCGGCGATTTTCTTAAGTAATTCATCGCCTTCCTTATGACCAAAACAATTGTTGACTAAGCGGAAACTATCGACGTCGACCATCAATAAAGCACCGCCATAATTATTAGGGCGATTCTTTAAAAACGTCTCGATTTTATCGATCATGTAACGGCGGTTGAACAATCCTGTCAGCGGGTCTTTATTTATTTCTTCGATCAGGGCATAGCGTTCTTTTTCTGCAATTAAAGCATTTTCCTTTTGCTTGGTGATATCTTGGCTAATTCCGATCGCTTTGATTAGATTTTCGTTTTCATCGAATATATTAGTGCAGGTAATGCGATACCAAGCGACATCGTTAATTCCGCTATCCTGACTTATTACCATTGCAATTTCCGTTTCGACGAAAGGTTCACCGTCATCAAGCAGTTTAAAAATATTACGCATATCCTCAATCGAGCGGGGGTGAATATATCCGGCACTAATTATAGATTCAGGCATGTTAAAAGTAACGTCCGCAAGAAAGAAAAAAGTATCATTACTGGCAATATCACGACGCCAACTCTTTTCATAGCTATCATATTCAAAGATGCCGCATTTATGAAATGGTTTCGTAAGCCGAACCCGCTCATCTTTTAGCTTGATTTGCTTCTCTTTTTGCAGAACCTCTGATTTATCAATAACTAAGCAGTTAAAGCCAATGTGTTCGCCTTTTACATCAACCAGTTTCGATGTATAGAGACGGAAACGTCCGCTTTTACTGCTTATATCGGTAATATCATTGACACTTTCTTTGAAATGCTTGATATTATAGTTATCAGAATTATCGACACCGACGATGTTAAGAGGTTGACCAATCAGCGCATCCTCATCTTTGTTCGTAAACTCAATGCCGGCTTTATTGGCGAAAATAACCTTCATTTCTGAATCGGTCACGAAGAAGGGAAGCGGTAATGTATCAATAAGAGTTTGGCAACATACGTTTTCAAAAATTTCAGGCTGCATGCTCACTCCGTTTCTAGTTTATTAATCACATTTTCTCGTAAAAGCATCACCGCGGCGACACTTTTTATTGGTAAAAAAAGTATAACACATAAATACTTAACTGTCAAAACTGCCGCCGGCCTTTAATTCGGCGGCGGCAGTTTATGAATATTTATTTATTTACGTCTTACCAAATGGTGCGGCACCCCATTAACGAAGAGGGGCATCAACTCACCTGTAATCAGCGGACGCGCATATTTCAGGTATCCTTCGTTCAAATTGCGGCCGTCTTCGGTAATCCATTCCGCCGGAATCGGACGCTCGACATTGGCGATATGGTGAACATCATAAGCGCTTGTTCCGCACTGATAAGGCTCGTCACCATTACGGTCAAGCGTAATCATCATTCCTGTTTTGCCTTCATTGGCGGCTAAAACAGCGTCATGCCCGACTTGAAAAGCTTCATTTATATCCGTCAAAGAAGCAATATGGGTTGCTGAACGCTGTAAAGTAGAGAACTCAACCGCGCGGGTTTTTAATCCTGTCGCTTCCGCAACCTTGTGAGCCAACAAAGCGGCACAACCCGACAACTGCTTATGCCCGAAAGCGTCAACGAAGTCCGAAGCATGTCCGATTTCACAAACAAAAGTACCGTCCGCTAACTTGATTCCTTCTGAAACAGCGATAACCACCGAGTGTTTCGTCGCCGCCAAATGCTTGACATGTTCCATAAAAGCATCCATATCAAAAGTGATTTCTGGTAAATAGATAGCATCAGGACCGATACAGTCGTCGCCTTTCGACAAAGCGGCGGCGGCGGTCAGCCATCCTGCATGTCGTCCCATGATTTCAACGATCAAAATCGTTGGTTTTTCAATACCGAAAGATTCGTTGTCACGAATGATTTCTTTCATACTGGTCGCAATATATTTCGCCGCCGAACCATAACCCGGGCAATGGTCAGTGATCGGAAGGTCATTATCGATTGTTTTGGGTACGCCCATGAAACGTTGTCTTTTACCGTGCGCAGCGGCATAATCGGATAACATTTTGATGGTGTCCATCGAATCATTGCCGCCGCAATAAAAGAGCGCTTCAATATCATATTTATCCATTACTTCAAAAGCTTTTTCATAGATAGCTTCATTGCCTTCGATTTTCGGCATTTTATAACGGCAGGAACCAAGAAAAGCCGACGGGGTTCTTTTGAGTAATTCGATTTTCGTGTCGTCATAAAGGTATTCACCCAAATCGCAAAGCTCACCTTTAAGAAAACCCTGAATCCCGTGAACCATGCCGTATACCTTTTCTACCCCCAGCTTTTTGGCGGCGGTATATACCCCGGCGACTGACGAGTTGATTACAGCGGTGGGTCCGCCTGATTGTCCTACTACAATGTTACCTTTCATTGATGTTTCTCCTTAATTTATATTTTTATTTAATCGCTTGCCAATATCGGCGAATTTCACACTTCTTCCGGAACAAGAATCTTCTTCTTTATAACCCTCTTTAACCCTGTATGATTGCGGCCTTCAATGACGATCGTATTTATCCCGGGATTCAAAACCAATGTCGCTGTCCATGCCCCGGCGCGGGGATTCACTTCTTTATCATTGACGAAAACTTTCGGGTTAATATCGTTTTCATCATTTATCGTTCCCGAAATACGGCAATGAGTGGCGGATATCTGCTTAATCTCATTATCGATTGTGACAGTCGGCGGTGAAGGCAGGAAAACTACCTGACGCGTAAAACTAATCACTGTCCGCCCGCCAATATCAATACTAATCGGTATTTCCGCTTTATCTGTACGGATATTCGTCTTATAGCGGAACGTTTTATCATTAACAGGGACAATTTTACTATGTATGCGGATGTCCATCTTGTTATGGTCGAAATTCTCTAAATGACCGATAAATTCCATCTGACGGCTGGTGATAATCGGGCCGATTCCTTCGAAGACAATCTCGGGGGCTAAGGGGTGCTGCTCAACCAATTTACGGATAACGGTTTTACGCAAACCGCCGTCAAAAACCATAATATCAATATTATTAGTACCCTGCTTTAAGTTAAAGTTCGTTTCCCACTTACCATCAGGCGATATTTCAATAACCTCACCGTTTATTTTCAGCGTCAGGATGCTTTTATGCTGATTTACATCTAAAGCTGTTCCTGAGATAACGATTTTCGAAGCTTTCGTTACGTCGGGCAAATCATCAACAGTAAGTTTCGGGGGTAAAAAACCACAAAAGATTGAACGGACTTCCTTCGCTAACGCACCGCCTTCATCAGCCAAAACGATTTCGAAATCATTCGCCCCATCATCAAGAGGCAGCGAGACCATGAATTTCCCGTTTAGGATTTTTTGTTCTTCACTATTAATAAATAGTTGGAGATTCGGTATGGTTGAATTGATAACCCCGGCAATGACCATCTTTTTATTCGTGGTCGCAACGGGACAGCTGGTGATTTCAATCAGGGATTTTTCCGCTACTGCTGGTTCCATGGTAATCCTCCTATATTCATGATAAATGTCTCAAACTAAGTGGAAATTTGAGACATTTAATATCGTACCATATTTAGCGTTCAGTGTCAAAATCTTTATACAATATTATGTCAATAAACGTAAAGCCAACCCGCCTGATTGTTTCGCGTGTGCCTGCATCGCTTCATTCGTTTTCGCCAGAATATTTTGAAGTGAGAATTTAACCATTTCCTGTGCCATATCAGTATCACGAACTGCTGATTCGGCGGCGGTCGTGTTTTCGGTTGTGTTCTTCAAACTGCTGATCGTATTACCCAAACGGTTCTGTGTGGCACCCATATCAGAGCGCATCGTAGCGACATTCTTCATCGCCCCTTTGATAAAGTCTAATGTTTCGGCTATCTGCGATTTATTACCGATATCAAATGTACCGTTTCCGCTCAATGACGCCCAATCCATTTTTCCGATATTAATGCTTATTTGGTTGCCGTCGGTAACTTCCGCGCCAACCTGTATTCTCTTGCCGTCGGCAAAACTGCCGTCCAGTAATTTCTGACCGTTGAAAGTAGTGGTTTCAGCAACGCGGTCAATTTCACTCCGCAGGGCGTTCATTTCGGATTTAATGCTGTATTTGTCCTCCGCAGATAAGGTTTCATTACCAGCTTTAACCGCCAGTTCATTCATGCGTCCGAGCATATCGCTTACTTGACCCATCGCACCTTCGGCGGTCTGGATACTTGATATACCGCTTTGCGCATTCGCTGTCGCTTCGCTGAGAGCAAATATCTGACGGCGCATCTTTTCGGATATCGCAAGTCCTGACGCATCATCAGCCGCGCGGTTGATTTTAAAGCCGGATGATAGTTTCTCCTTTGTTTTCGCCTTAGCGATTTGATTCGCGTCATTCGCCCTATTCGCATTCATTGCGTTTACATTATTCTTAATGACCATAGGCAACTTCCTTTCTTGGTTAAGAAAACTTACCAAAAATGTAAGCATTCCGAGAGCTACGCATTAAAAGCGTAGTTATAAATTATTGGTTTCATTATACCACTAACCGCTGTTTTTAACAACGTTTTTGCGAAAAATTGGTAAATTTGCGCGGAAAGGGGTGGGGGGTGGTGAAATATTACTAGTTGTTGGTTGGTTTTTTGGTGGGGTATTTGAAGAGTTTTACTAAATTTTATTTTGACTAAAGCAAAAGTATCGGATTCCGACATCTTATGTTTTCGAAATGCCTTACTCCGTTTAGTACAGTAAATCAAATTAACCCTTCATACTTATAATTTAAAAAACTTATACCTTTTTTTCTTTTTTACTGACCAGATAATTGGATCTACAACTGCTTTTGGGCATAAATTTCCAGTGTTATTTTCTATATCATCAAAACCAGTTGATGATACAAAAAATGTTCATAACATTCACAATTTTTACTAAAATATTTAATTAATCTATTAAATTTTTCAATGATAAGGTTTTCATCAATTTTATATTTATTTAACAAATCTGATTTCATAAATAATAAAACTATAGGGATACCAATAGGGTTATTAAAACTTTCATTTTCTTCGTTTTGTAACAAATTCAACATTGCTATTATCTTTTTTTCAATATCTGTAACATACTCATCATTAATAGTTTTATATTCATTTTTATTAATTGTTCGCGCAAGATCAATAACAAAAAAAACTATATCACTTTTTTTTACATGATTGTAAAATCCTGCTTTATGAAAATATTCTACTAACTCGTGCTTATATTTTTCACCTGCAAAATCTGTAATCTCAAGTTTATAATTTTTGTTTCTATGCAAACTCAACTTAGCATGATAAGTAAACATTCCTGAATAGGGTGTAGATTCAGGCCATGTGCCACTATTCAATAATGCATAATCATCCAACACTCTTTCAGTTGTATCTGTACCATACATGCTAAATCTTACATTTTCATACTCATTATTATTAATTAGTAATTCATTAAATAAAACAGTTGTATATACTGTCTTACCCGATTTATCAAGACCAATCAATGATAATCTCAAAGTTGGAGGTGTTTGTGCAAATATTTTCAAAAAGAGAATTGCAACAGTCATTGTCGGTACAGTAAATGCAACATACATCAATATATTCGATATTTCAGACGACTCGAAAATAAATTGCGCCATAATTGCGATAACCACCGATAAAATCGGAAGCAAAAACGTAATTATATCTTTAGTGTTAATTTTTGAGCGTTTTGTCATTATTAAAAAACCTCCAATTTATATCGTATCCGCGCTATTTCTGCTAAAAAAATAGCAACACAGCTAGCTAATATCGTTACCCATCTTATTATATGAAGTTGAGGTTCAGATGTTATTTGCATATAATTTCCAATTTTATATTCATTTCCAATAATTGATGTACGATACTCAATAATAGAAACTTCATATACCGATATTCCGTATAAAATCATGAAAATAATTAAAGCCATTAAATAAGGCATAAATAATTCATTTTTTACAGTCGCATATTTAGATTTCTTAATATAGATCAAATACACAAAAAAATACATAGCAACAGAAAATGCTATATCAGATGACACAAACATTTCAATACTGGTTTGGCCTCCCCAAGCAATTATTTTTATTCCTGTACATAAGATACATGAAACAAATGGTACAATTATACTTTTCAAGCAATCATTAACGCCTTTTAACAGTCTACTATTTATCATATTTTCTTAATCCTACTTAGTATTTATTCGAAATATAGAGCAAACTAATTAGTACGAGGTTCACCATTTACGATTTCATATTGTAATCCATTTTCACTATAATATGTTCCATTCCATCGTTTATTATCTCTAAACTCACCAATAAATATATCACCATTTACAAACTCAAATGTTCCTTGCCCTTCAAAGTTACCATCAACTATATCACCCTTATATGTCCCCTCCCAACCATTACTTAAATCAAACCATCCATAAAATTCTCCATAACCATGTCGTTGATCATTATCATAAGAACCCTCATACCTTTTATTATCTTTCCATGTATACAAACTTTTTTCTCCATGTTTTTTATCATTTTTCCATTCACCCTCGTATACATCACCATTATGATAGCGCATAATTCCAAATCCCGATTTCACACCTTCAACCCAATTACCGCAATACTCATCATTGTTAGTATAAACCATTGTTCCTTCGCCATTTGGAATCATGGTTTCAGGATTCATATACCCAGTATATGTTGAATTTTCATAAGAATAATTCGATTTATAAAAATTTGATGTTGGGCTAATAGGATTTAGTTTACCTACTTCATTCGTATCAATAGATATAGTTTCATCTTTAGAATCTATTTCATAGTTACTAAAATAAATAAATATACCTATAATTGATAAAATAAACCCTACAATACCCACAATAAAAAAAACTCTTCCTTTTATTCCCTTATAATTTTTCAAACCATAAATACGCCAATCAAGCCAACCTTTAAAAGACATTCCTAAAGAAGTTGTCAAAAATAAAACAATTGTTATAATATAACTTAACATTGCAATTTCATTCAACGAATCCATTTACTACCTCCAAATAATCTTATACATTTAGGTAATTGCTAAACTCTTCACCTCACATAAATACTGGAATCTTTCTTTTGTCAAACCATACGACTTATTTTACCTCTAATTGTTAGATAACTATCAAAAATAAATCTTTTCAAATTATTCCATTTAAGCTTCGCAAACGTATTAGATGTATTGAAGATTTTAGAGCACGGTATCAAGTAGTTGTTCTTTGTTATAGATTTTTGTTATCTTAACTGTGATGTCGACGGTACGACATTTACAATACATTGTCTATGGTAGTCACCATCTTCTGTAGTGATAGTTATTGTCGCTGTTCCTACCGATATCCCTATCACTAGACCATCATTATTTACAACTGCAATACTCTCATTGCTACTTTTCCATTTTACTTTCTTATTTGTAGCATTCAATGGTAAGATTATTGCAGATATAAGTTTATCGTCCCCCACCTCCAATGTAATCCCCACTCTATACGCGTTAAATAGTACATCTAAATCGGGTATGATTATTGATACACTACTTACGGGAATACTCTTCGGTAACACTGTAACATTACATGACGCTATGTAATCACCATCCTCGGTAGTCGCTGTTAGAGTTGCCAATCCTGCTGATACACCTGTCACAAAACAGCCATCTATTAGAAAATCGGAAGCAAAGTTTATCGCTACAATATTTTCGTCGTTACTTTTCCAAATCACTTTCTTGTTTGAAGCATTCGAGGGTTCAATCTCCATTCTAATGAATCCTCTGTCATTCAATCCTAATGTTAACTCCTTATCAACATTTAATCCACTTACAGAAATATCATTTGTCGGTAAAACAGTAACTCTACAGCTTGTAGAATGATTTCCGTCTTCGGTTGAAACAGTAATAGTAGCCGTTCCTAATGATATTCCTGTAATATAATCTTCATTTATAGCAACAATGTTTTCATCGCTACTTCTCCATGTCACCGTTTTATTCGAAGCATTTAATGGATCAATTATTTCCTTAACAATTAAATTAATATAGCTTTCCTCTCCCAAACCTATTTTGATATCATCTTCAAGAAATGATACCCCTCTAACCGCGATTTTATTTGGTAATACAACAACAGTACATTCGGCAGTAAAATGACCGTTTTCTGTAAACGCTTTAATAGTCGCGGTTCCTGCCGATATACCTGTAACCCAACCGCCATTGCGACCACCACCATCGCTTACAACCACAACACTTTCATCACTGCTTACCCATGTTACATTACTATTTGAAGCATTATGAGGCTCAACATTATCATATAGAGCAATACCATCTCCTAATCCTATTGTTACTTCATCATTCTTAATAAATATGTTACTTACAGAGATCGTTCTTAGAGCAGAATGCAAAATAGTTACACTTATTATTATGATAAACGCAATAATAGTAACTCCCCATTTAATAAACGGAGAACTTATAGAAGACTCACGAAACTTTTGTGAGTTGCAAACATCATCAGATTCGGCCAATACCTCATTCAGCATTGATTCTATTGAGGCATTGCAACTCGGGCAAAATTTTAGATTATTTTCGGATATTATCGGTAATTCGCTGTTACATTTTGCACATTTCATAATAGTCCTCACCTCTTTAAATTTAATTAATTAATAACTGATACTTACCTTATTACATATTCTCAACAAATACGGGATTTTACAAATTGTGAGTTCAAAACCAAACACATGCTTCTTAAATAGCTATAATGATATGATTAATCGAGTAGATTTCTGATTTGATTAATAGCATCTGGTAATAATAACGATTTTTTATAATCACTCATTAACATTATGAATTTTTCATTTGCTTCAGTACTATTCAATATCCAAACAGCACGATTTTCTTGAGCTATTTCTGTATCAAATGATCCTTTAGAAAATTCGTTAACATGCCACGGAAATACCGCGCCTAATCCAACTATATTTAATCTTTCACCATCAATACCAAATTCATTTTCAAGAGCGTCCTTAACCTTTTCTGACCGTCTTAATCCTAAATCAATATCACCATCTCCGCCTTTATTTGTTGTAGCTGTTGTACCTATAAGCCAAATTTTCTCTGCGGGAAATGTATCTAAATATATCTTTAGTGCATTTGCATACGGGCGCAATATATGCATTGCATTTTCTGGTTCTAAGAACTCTGCTTTACCAGCTTGAAATCCAATCATTTCACTACCCAAACGAATGTCAACGATTGGCGGAGATGGTAATTTCGGTTCTGGATCTGGTCCACTTGGTATATAATCAATCCTTGGCGGTATTACAATAATTGGGTCATTTGAAAAAGTTACAGCTGAAACAAAGGGGAATAACGAAAGTTCATCTTCGCTATAATGATTTGGTTTGTTCCATCCAGCGACACTTTCGAATAGAACTGTTTCTGCTCCGCTAAAAATAACTAATTGACTCCATAAATCTCTTATAAACTTTTTATCAGCAGTATTTAGTAATTGAGGTTCTGCCACCTCTGCTAATCCATCCTCAGTACCAATGAATGTTATATTTATTCCTGCTAAATCTGGCAAAACACCAACGCCCTCATAATCCTTTAATGGATTAATAATGGTTTCAATATTAGGTTTTGCCTTTGATAAATCCATACTCATTAGATTCAAATCGCCACTAGTTGATATACCTGTGTCAATAATGACAATATGCTTATTAGTAATACTTCTAACACTTGATGCAGATAGTGCATTTTTTGCTTCGCGCAATGCAGCTAACAAATCGTTTTCAGGATATTTAGCTGAAATATTACTATCTTTTATGAGTTCACTAACATTCTTTGTCCGACTTTGAATAGTATTTCGCAAAACAGAAGTGTTACGCGCATTCTCAATAAAAAATTCATGTTCTATTAAATCGATTTTAGACGGCGCACCATCCGATACAACGATTCCTATATATCCTCCATACACAGCTCTTTCTAAATAGCTTTCAATTGTATTGTATGCATCGTTTGGAATGCCCATTGCGTTTGCATGACGACCGATAACTATAATTACAGCCATCGGATCGTCATTCATAAAAAATTCA
>WQST01000047.1 GCA_009787745.1 Lachnospiraceae bacterium | reverse complement strand
TATTACGGCCTATAATAAAGAAAATCCTGATAAGCAAGTTATTCTGATTGAGTATTTTGAAGACTTGCTTCCCTCCGCCGGGTCTGACATGGCTATGGCGTTTCAAGAGTCGCTGGAGATGGCTATCCGCAAATTCGAACTTGATATTATTCGTGACCAAGCACCTGATATTGTCATTTTTCGCCAAGCCCTCTCCTGGAATCGCTATGCAGAGCTTAACATTTTCGAAGATTTGTATCCCTATCTTGAAGCGGATGCTTTTGATTGGGATAACAATCTTTATGAACATATAATCAAAGCTTATGAAGTAGAAGGAAAGCTCTATGGGATGCCCATGATTAGCTATCCCAATACTTTGATTGTTCGCCAAGCAGACATACTAAACAGGGGCATAACCGAATGGAATATGGATGAGTTTATCGCTTTTGTTGACAGTTTCGAATCTGACAAAGCAATCTTTGCTAATCCGACCAAAACAGCGGTCTTGGACTTATGCCTATTTGCAAATGGCGACGTTTTTGTTGACTGGAGTAGTCAAGACAATGTTTTCAACCGTAATTTCATCACGAAGATTCTTCATTTTTCTAACCGTTTTATTGACGGTAATAAGTACGCCGATAATATTCCCCTTGATATTCGGGCACAAAGCGGTGATGTGAAGCTATTTAGTAAATTAGGTGCAAGTTTCCCGGGATGGATTCCCGGTTCGCTCAATTTGCATGGGGTTATCATGGGCGAGCAGGTCAGCTACATTGGTTTTCCTTCGGAAAACGGAAGCGGGGTCATTACCCACTCGGAAATGCTTGTTTCCCTAACCTCCCAATGCCGTGATAAAGAAGCGGCATGGCATTTTTTAAGCTATTATTTTACGGAAGCATTGGCTGATAAAGACTTTTACAAGGGATTAGCCGAACGTATGAGGGGGTCATATCAAACGCATAGTGATACGTCTTTATCATCATCTTATAGTTATTATATCGATGATGATGATATCAATGCGTGGTTCGGCTTATTCGAAGGTGATGTGCAAATCCGCATCTATGACCAAACAATTGAGAATATTATCAAGGAAGAAGCTGAGTCATATTTTAGCGGCGGCAAATCACTTGATGATGTGGTTGATGTTATCGAAAAGCGGGTCATTCTTTATGTCCATGAGACGAGTTAACATTTTCTTTATACCAAGCGTAAGCCAAGCTGATACCTTCCCGCAGGTCCGTTTTGTGACGCCAGCCTAAGTTGTGGAGTTTGGCGACATTTGTCAGTTTGCGGGGGGTACCGTCGGGCATGTTTTTGTTCCAAACGATATCGCCCGAATAACCTACGATTGATTGAATCGTTTCGGCGAGGGTACGGATGGTAACATCCTGACCTGTACCGATATTGACGTGTTCTTCACCGTCGTAGTTATTAAGAAGGAAAATACACGCGTCCGCCATATCATCGACATAGAGGAACTCACGCAAGGGTGTCCCGCTTCCCCAGAGTTCGACATTATTCGCGCCGTTAACTTTGGCTTCATGGAATTTACGAATCATTGCAGGAAGGACGTGGGAATTTTCCAAATCATAGTTGTCATGAGGGCCATATAGATTCGTCGGCATACAACTTATGAAGTTACTGCCATATTGACGTTTGTAGAATTGGCACATCTTAAGTCCCGCGATCTTGGCGATGGCATAAGCTTCGTTAGTCTCTTCGAGCGAGCCTGTTAACAAAGCATCTTCATTAATCGGCTGTGCTGCAAATTTAGGATATATACAAGTACTGCCTAAGAAAAGCAGTTTTCTGACCCCAACCAAATGACTTGCATGAATAACATTGCATTGTATTTGCATATTGTCATAAGCAAACTCTGCGGGGCGGGTATTATTTGCGTTAATTCCTCCCACTTTCGCCGCCGCTAAGATAACGGTATCGGGTTTTTCTGCCTGCATGAAATCCATAACTGCCTGTTGGTTTATCAAGTCAAGCTCCTGATGAGTGCGGCGGATAATATTCTGATAACCTTTCGCTTCTAAACTTCTGACAATAGCACTTCCCACCAAGCCCCGATGCCCTGCTACGTATATTTTATCATTCATATTAATCATTATACCCATTATGCTCCTCAATTTTATACTATCATCTTGCCAAACAGTAACATTAAATATAAATCCCATCCCTCTTAACTATTTTCCATGGTTTTTCTCAGCTTTCTCAGTTCCGAAAGCATTCGTACCGAACAATGATAAGATCTTCCATTCTCCAACTTCACTTCTCTTTTATCGAAATCTATTAATTTAATTTTTGTCAGATTAATCAGGCATACTCTATTAATGCGGAAAAAGCCATTGCCAAGTTTGGCGTGGATTTCTGATAACGAATCGGCGGACTCATAAACTTCATTCCTTAAATGAAATCTGATTTTACGGTTATTCTTAATTTTTTCCACAAGAATAATATCATCAACTTTCATAAAACTGGTCGTTCCGTAACTATTGACACTTATTGATTTGAAAGCCGTTTCATGTCCTTTATTATATAAATCCCAAATATGCTTAAGGCAGGAATGAACCTGACCATTCAAGTTTTGTTCGTCTTTAATTATATAATTCAAAGCTTCGATTTTATGAGAAAAAGTCTTACTCATCATTTCCGAATGAACGGTCACAAAGATAATAAATCCCCGCGGGTCAATTCTGCGGATTTCGGTAGCTAATAATAAACCATCAATATTTGCTTTCAAATTAACGTCCAAAAAATAAATGCTGTTTTGTGATGGATGGGAATGCAAAAAAGATAAAAAAACCTGCGGCTCGGTAGATGAATAGACTATTTCCATATCAACTTCTTCTATGACGATAAATTTATTAATATATTGTTTCATCAAACTCAGCCAGTCAGAGCTGTCGTCGCATAAATAAATCGGTATCATAACTACGCACTTCCCTTTCTAATTCTCAACTGTTGACGGAAAAAAAGTTCATTATAACCAAATGAAAAAAATACATTCGATAATTCATCAGTAATTTTTTGCACATTATGTAAGCCCAAGCCATCATGGTTTTCTTTTGTGGTTACTCCCTTTTCGGCTAATTCCGATACCGGGATTGTTATCGGAAGCATACTGTTTTCTATCTCAAAAACAGTATCCTCCTTTTTATTAATAATTGCTATATGGAGTATCGATTCCGCCGCCAAAATAGCGGCTTCAATTGAATTATCAAGTAAAATACCGATAATACGGCAAAGCTTTATTATGTCCATGCTAATATTTTCAAGCGGCTCTGTTATTTCTAATGTTACATGAAGTTCTTGGTTCATCGCAAACAAAAGCTTACTGTAGAAGATACTCTTAATTTCCAGAATTTTTATATTTGAAAGTTGCCCAAGAGTGAAATAATCATGATTTATTTGCTCAGTACCTGATTTGTTGATCTTATCAAAATAATCTTTTAGAGCATCCATATTTTCATTGTCAGGTAATTGCTTACTTAAATTTTCAATATGGCAATGCATGGTGCAGAAAATATTGAGATAATCGTGCCGAAAAGAGCGTATTTCTTCATAAAAGCCCTCCATACGGCGGAGATAATCATCTACATACTTTTCATCATTTTGTTTTATTGTCAACTCATAGTTTCGCCGCAATATTTTGAATGAGGAATAAAACAAGGCAATCGTTGATAAGACATAAAAGCTAATAAAAATACCGTTCAAGGTTTGTACCTGCGTCGGATATCCCAAGGAACTACTATAAATAATATTGAGAAATATCGTACAAATACCGAAAATTATCTGGATTAAAAATGAGCGTTGGATGTTAACGGAATCTTCATGGATATCAAAATTACCAAGATTAAACAGCAGTTTCCGTAAAACAAGAATAACAAAAGAGATTGTGATAATTTCAAAAAACAAAAAAGGGACTGCATAATTAACTGCAACCGCTTCTATTGTAATGCCTAACAAGTTTAAGGGTATCATACACAAATAACTAACCAAAACTAATAAAATATATCCGTATAAGGAAAAAACAATGTTTGTAAGTAAAGGCCGGCAATTAATAATAATATAAACGATACTTCCCAATATATAAAATAATGCAATAAAATGACCTATATTAGGAGCAATAAAATTAGCGACAAGAAAAAAATATCCACCCAATATAATTAGATGCTTAATTCGAGGCGACTTTAAAACCAACCCGGTAAGTCCAATAAGATAAAGAATTGCCGTCAAGCCGGAAGAAATATAGATATCCATTATCCCCTTTCAGGAAAAGCTACTCTTGCTTATTAACACTCGCAACGTTTATAAACGTTGGCGCATATATTCTTTAATACAATAAAATATGTTAATATTTGTAAATATTTGTTGACGGATGAATTATATCACATTGAAAATTATTTGTATATAGAAAAATTTTTTCCTGCGGTTAAATACTTAACCCTCGCACTTCCTCACATCCAAGCGCGATATTCATGCATTGAATCGCCGCCCCCGAAGCTCCTTTCCCCAAATTATCCAGTTGCGCATATAAAACGATACGGTCATTATTACCCGTAATATATATGTTAAGATCGTCCCGCCCGGCCAAACCATTGCTTAACAGGAAATTAACCGGGTTCTCTTCGCCATACTCGGGCATGACGGTGATTAACCTTTCGCTATGGTAAAATTCTTGATAAAAACGGTATAAATCCTTTAGCGTAAAGGGTTCATGCAAAGCTTCAGCAAAAAGCGGCACCGATACCAACAAACCCTGGAAATAGTCACAAACGGCAGGACTAAAAATAGGCTCTCGCTTAAGACCGCAGATTTTCATCATTTCAGGAAGATGTTTATGCCGCTGTCCCAAGGCATAAAATCTTGGTGCATCATAATCAACTTCTCTGGCTTCCTTTTCGTACTCGGCAATCATCTTTTTGCCCGCACCGCTGTAACCGCTGACCGAATTAACGATTAGCGGATAATCAGGCGCGATGATTCCTTCTTTTACAAGCGGATAAAGCAGGGAAATAAAACCCGTCGCATGACATCCCGGCACGGCAATGCGCTTCCCGACAGCGATTTTTTTACGATGCTTTTCGGAAAGTTCAGGTAAACCGTAGCACCAATCATCAAGAGTGCGGTGAGCCGTCGATGTATCAATAATTATAACGCCGTCATTTTCAACCATCGCAACAGATTCTTTAGCGGCGTCATCAGGCAGGCAAAGAAAAGTAACATCCGATTCATTAATTAAACGCTTCCGCTCTTTCCGGTCTTTACGCTTATCGCTGTCTATCTTTAGTATTTCGATATCATCACGCTCATTGAAGCGTTCAAAAATCTTTAACCCCGTAGTTCCTTCACTTCCATCAATAAAAATTTTGTGTTTCAAAAATGTTCCTCCTGTGTCATAATATAATTGAAGTATAGCAAAATAATGCTTTTTAAGCAACGTTATCAATTAACAAAGTCGAATTGTTAATGTATTTAATTGAATAAATAAAGGCATTTATTGGAAAAATACTCTCAAATTCTCTGGATTGCACAAATTTAATATATTTTTGCGCATATTTTATTGATTGTGTAACTTGACCACGAAAACAGAAATCTGCTATTATAATAAGTGGGGTCAAACAAAAGAGGGAATTTTATATGTAATATAGGGTTGGGGTTATCTATAATGATAATCTCATTTAATGAAGGGATAAGATATGGATAAATCATTTACGTTAGAGTTCCCGGGAAAGAAAACAGGCGAATTGTATGTAAATTGTTGCGGCATTACGAAAGCTGAATCGCTCAACGACTTTGGACCGGCAGTTAAACCTCATTATTTGCTTCACTTTATCACAGACGGTAAAGGCATCTTTGAGATGGGTGGTTATGAGTACTCACTCGAAAAAGGGTGCGGATTTCTGATTACACCGGACGAGTTATCTTATTACCGGGCAGATGAAAATGAGCCTTGGACATATGTGTGGGTTGGCTTTAATGGCAGCTTGACCGACCAGATTGTCAAGAATATAGGCTTATCTTCTGAAAATCCGGTATTTAAAGCTGACGATGCAGACGAAATTTACCGAATAGTCCAAGAGATGACGGAAAACGATTCATGTGAAATGTATGATGAGCTTTTAAGAAATGGATTACTGGCAGTGTTATTATCAAGTATATTTGATAAAACGATTGCATCGGTAAAAAGTGAAGCTGACCGCACCAACTACTATGTTCGTAAAGCGGTAGAGTATATCCAGAGCAATTACTGCAATCCGATCAAAATCACGGAAGTCGCCGATTATGTCGGAATTAATCGCAGCTACCTTTACACGCTGTTCATGAATGCAATCGGTATTTCACCGCATCAGTTTTTAGCTACTTTCCGAATAACGAGAGCTGCCGAACTTTTACATTCGTCAAGCTTTCCGATCGAAAGTATTGCCCTGTCCTGCGGTTATATGGACTCACTGGTCTTTACGAAAGCATTTAAGCAAATGAAGGGACTATCACCGTCTGTATATCGCAAAGCGATTAGAAATGGTGAAGTCAAAAAAACCACAGAACATTTGCAGCAGGTCGAAGATCTGATTAATCACATCAAAAAGCTTGATGAATAGTATCTTGTTCTCGTATAGCGATTATAAAAACAGGCATTTATTGCCTGTTTTTATATCCAAGAAATATAGGGAGTTAGTATGATAAAATGCAGCCAAATAATAAATGATATTGAATCAGGCGGATATGATAAAACCTTCGGGATATTATACCCGTTATCAGAGACGCCTTTATGCCGTGAACGATACATTGGATTACTGCGAAATTTTATTAATACCTTCGATGATAAACCGACAATCATTATCTCCGCACCCGGACGCACAGAAGTCGGCGGAAACCATACGGATCACCAGAACGGTAATGTCCTGGCGGCGGCAATTGATTTAGATATCATCTGCGCGGCGGCCGCTAATGGTGAAGATATAATTCGAATCCAATCGGCAAATTATCCGCCTGACGAAATTGATGTCCGCGATTTATCTGTACGCGAATCCGAGTATGGAACTTCGGCGGCACTGATTAGAGGAATGGCTAATTGGTTTTCAGAGCATGGAAGCGAAATAAAAGGATTTGACGCCTACACCGTCAGCAATGTGCCGGGAGGATCGGGGCTATCCTCGTCGGCGGCATATGAGGTTGCGGTTGGAAATATTATGGCGCGGCTTTTTAATTCAGATGTAAATGCTGTCGAAATTGCCATTGCGGGGCAGTATGCCGAAAACGTATATTTAGGGAAACCATGCGGGCTTATGGATCAAATAGCTTCTTCCGTCGGAGGTTTTGTGCAAATCGACTTCCTGGAACCTGAAAATCCCGTTATTGATCCGATCAAATTTAATCTTTCTGAACATGGCTTTAACCTGTGCATAGTGAACACCAAAGGAAGCCACGCTGACCTAACCGATGATTACGCGGACATCAGAAAAGAAATGTGCGCAGTAGCCAATCAAATGGGTAAAGAGAATTTGCGCGGAGTAGATGAAGCGGAATTTTTTACCAAACTACATAGCCTAAAATCCTTAGTCGGAGACCGCGCAGTACTCCGGGCGATTCATTTTTTCCGGGATAATAAACTGGCGGTGGATTCGGCAAATGAACTTAAAGAAGGAAATATTGAAAAATTTCTTTGTAATATTATTCGTTCAGGACGTTCTTCTTTAACATGTTTACAAAATATTTATTCAACAAAAGAGCCTGATAAGCAGGGACTTACCCTCGCCCTTGATCTCAGCGAAACAATCCTTGCGGGAAAAGGTGCTTGGCGCGTGCAGGGCGGCGGCTTTGCGGGTACTATACAAGCTTTTGTGCCTGATGAACTGTTAGAAGAGTTTTGTACAAGACAGAACGCTTTATTCGGAGCGAATTCCTGTCATATTTTGAGCATCCGCCCTATCGGCGGTTGTGAAATTAAACCCTGAAATGCGTTAAACCTTATCTAAATAACAAAACAAAAGAAAAGGAGACATCAATGGTTTCAACGAAATACAAAAATATGCTTAGCGGAAAATCAATAATAAGAGAGCTGGCGGAGTTCGCCGCTGTCCGCGGTCAGGAAATAGGCTATGAAAATGTTTTTGATTACAGCCTGGGGAATCCTTCCGTACCGACCCCCGCGAAGCTGACAGAAACGATGATTAACTTGCTTAAGACGAAATCATCAAAAGAATTACATGGATATAGTCCGAGCCTCGGGATACCGCATGTAAAAGAAAAAATAGCGTTATCTTTGAATGAGCGTTTCGGAATGAATTATCGGGCGGAGCATATTTTTATGACGACCGGCGCCGCAGGAGCGATATCTCACGCTGTTCGCTGTATTACCGTACCCGGTGATGAGATCCTGACTTTTGCGCCTTTTTTCCCCGAGTATATGCCCTACGTTAACTTAACGGGCGCGAACTTAAAAGTAGTTCCTCCTAACACAAACGATTTTCAAATTGATTTCGAACAATTTGAAGAAATGCTAACGGATAAAGTAATGGCGGTTCTTATCAATTCGCCCAATAACCCGTCAGGCGCGGCTTACTCATCGGCGACACTGCAAAAATTAGCGGATTTACTCTATGCGAAACAAAAAGAATACGGGCATGACATATTCTTGATTTCCGACGAGCCTTATCGTGAGATTATTTTCGGCAATGTGCAGATGCCGTATATTTCATCTTTTTATGATAATACAATTTCATGCTATTCCTATTCGAAATCGCTTTCGCTTCCGGGTGAGCGAATCGGTTATATCGCCGTTAATCCCGCTTGTACGGATGCGGATTTAATCGTCCCGATGTGCGGTCAGATTTCCCGCGGAACAGGGCATAATTGCCCGCCGACGATTATCCAGCTGGCTATTGCGGAAGTCCTTGATATCCAATCTGATATGACCATTTATGAAGCTAATATGAACCTGCTTTATAATGAACTGGTAAGCTTAGGCCTCACATGTACGAAACCTGACGGCACCTTTTATATTTTCCCGAAAGCACCGATTGAAGATGCGAACGCATTTTGCCGAAAAGCGATGGAGTATGATTTGATTATTGTCCCTGCCGACAGTTTCGGATGCCCCGGTTACTTCCGGATGGCATATTGCATAGATACGGAAAAAGTAGAGCGTTCACTGCCGATAATCAGACGCTTTATCAAAGAAAATTACTAACTAATTTCGCAGTCTCCGGAATATTTTACAGCAAAACCACATATATACTCCTATAGCTTGGATAATTTGAAAGGGCATTATGTTAGATATAATTAAAGCGGTCGTCTTTGGCATTGTTCAAGGAATCACTGAGTGGCTTCCGATATCAAGTACAGGACATATGATACTCCTGGAAGAATTTATTAAATTCGAAGGCATCACAGAACGATTTTGGGAAATGTTCCTTGTCGTAATCCAATTGGCTTCGATTATGGCAGTGGTGGTGCTTTTTTGGCCGAAGATCTTTCCCTTTGGCGGAAAAACCCCTGATAATCTTAAGGCAAGCGGCGTTTTATCCTATGTAAAGCCTGATATTCTTAATCTCTGGGGGAAAATTTTGGTCGCCTGTGTTCCTGCGGCGATCGTGGGATTTTTATTTGATGATTTTTTTGAAAGCCTTTTTTATAACGCCGTCGGCGTCTCGATTGCATTAATATTTTTCGGTATCGTTTTTATTGTTATTGAGAACAAAAACGAAGGCCGGGTGCCAAAAATTAATTCTCTTACCGAGATAACCTATCATACGGCCATAATTATCGGTATTTTTCAACTAATCGCCGCTGTTTTTCCCGGAACATCACGTTCGGGAGCGACGATAATAGGTGCTTTGTTAATCGGCGTTTCACGCACTATCGCCGCGGAATTTACCTTTTTTCTCGCTATTCCTGTAATGGCGGGAGCAAGCTTATTAAAACTTGTTAAATTCGGCTTGTCCTTTACAAGTACCGAGGCGGCGATTCTTTTAGTAGGAATGGCGGTTGCATTCTTTGTTTCGATAATAGTTATCCGCTTTTTATTAAATTATATCAGGAAAAATAATTTTAAGATTTTTGGCTATTATAGAATTATATTAGGTGCGGTTGTACTGGGATATTTCTATTTTAGATGAAATTAATAAAATTATTACTAATATTTCCCTTTTTTTCCAATCAAAGGTTGACAATTCTTATGAAGAATAGTAGACTATTTGCAGATTAAAAGAAAACATGCTTATATTTTTTTATTAAATAGGTGAATTGTGTGGAAGGAGTCCATAATATGGAAGAGTTAAAAAAAGACATTACCAAGACAACTCAAGCTAAGGCAGAAAGTAAATCAGTTGATTCAAATAGTACTAAAGTAAAAGAGGTCGCACCGAAAAAAGCCGCCGCCGTAAAGAAAACACCTGCCAAAGTTACTGCCAAGAAAGAAACAACTAAAGCAGTTGCAAAGAAACCCTCGGTAAAGAAAACGGCGGAGAAAAAAGCAAGCACCAAAAGTACTGCATCTAAGAAAAATGAAATCGTTAAATTCGAGTTTAATAACAAATCTTACTCTCAAGAGGACTTGTTAAAAAGTGCAAAAGATGTATGGCAATACGACTTTGGAAAAAAAGCAAGCGAGCTTAAAGACATTGAACTTTACGTAAAGCCCGAAGAAGATAAAGCATACTACGTTTTCAACAACGATATTACAGGAAGTTTTTCTATTTAGTAATAAATAATATCTAAGAAGCTGTCACTGTGACGGCTTCTTTTTTATTTGACACAATATACAACACCATTTTTATTCTTTTTTAATAATTTATTTTTCATATATTTATTGACTTATCCCGCGGATGGTGATATTTTATGTAAGGGAGATGTTAGCACTCCTGATTAACGAGTGCTAACAGAATGAAAAAATGCCGTTAGATGACCGCAAACTAAAAATCCTCCAGACTATCATCCGCAACTACCTTGAAACAGGAGAACCCGTTGGCAGCCGTACTATTTCGAAATTTGCCGACCTCAACTTAAGCTCTGCGACCATCCGTAACGAAATGGCGGATTTAGAGGAAATGGGTTATATCCTTCAACCGTATACATCAGCAGGGCGCATTCCTTCCGATAAAGGTTATCGCCTCTATGTCGATACGATGATGGATGAAAAGAACCGCGAAATCGATGAGCTAAAGGAAACATTACTGGAAAAGGCCGACAAAATCGATCATCTCCTTAAACAAGCGGCAAAAGTTTTAGCAGTCAACACTAATTATGCATCCATGATTAGCGCTCCCAATTATCGGCATAACAAGCTGAAATTCATCCAACTCACAAAAGTTGACAAAAATCAATTACTTGCCGTCATCGTCGTCGAAGGAAACGTAATCAAGAATCATATTTTGAACCTTGCTGAACAACTAGACGATGAAACACTGCTAAAACTAAATATATTACTCAATACACACCTAAACGGGCTATCGATTGACGACATAAGCCTAAGCATGATCCAAACGCTTAAAAAGCAAGCAGGCAGCTATAGTGCCATCGTCGGCGAAGTGATTGAAGCAGTCGGCGATGCAATAAAGGCGGACGAAGACTTAGAAATTTATACAAGCGGTACTAACAATATTTTCAAGTATCCCGAACTTGCCGATCATCATAAAGCCAGCGAACTAATCAGCGCCTTTGAAGAAAAACGTCTGTTGACCGAATTGGTCAGCGAAAATGGCGGCGATTCCACAGGAATACAGGTTTACATCGGAAATGAAACATCGATCCAGTCAATGAAAGATTGCAGTATCGTTACCGCCACATACGAATTAGAAGAAGGAATGCGCGGAACAATTGGAATTATCGGCCCTAAGAGAATGGATTATGATAAAGTAGTCGGAGTACTTAAATCACTAAAATCACAGCTTGAAGACTTATACAAAAACTAACAGAAAGGAAAAGTCCCATGGATGAACAAGAAAAAGTATTAACCGAAGAGACGGATGATACCGAAATCGAAAATCATGACGACAGTGAGGTAACACAAGCAGAACCTGAAAACGAAGAAGTAAAACCGAAAGCATTTAAAAAGAAATCAAAGCCGGATAAACAAAAGGAACGCATCACTACTTTAGAAGACCGGGTAATGCGCCAGATGGCGGAATTTGAAAATTTCAGAAAGCGTACCGAAAAAGAAAAATCGCAAATGTTCGAAACAGGCGCCCGCAGTATCATCGAAAAAATCCTTCCTGTTGTTGACAATTTCGAACGCGGTTTAGCCGCCATCGCGGAGGAAGAAAAAGATACATCGTTTGCCGAAGGCATGAACATGATTTACAAACAGCTCATTATGGAGCTTGATAATCTTGATGTCAAGGCAATCCCCGCCGTCGGCGAAGAGTTTAATCCCGATCTCCATAACGCCGTTATGCAGGTCGAAAGCGATGAATACGAAACAGGAATCATTGCTCAGGAAATGCAAAAAGGCTACACATACCGTAACACAGTTGTAAGATACAGTATGGTTGGCGTAACAATATGAAGATTTTCTAATAATGTAATTAACAAACTAAATTTAGGAGGAAAATAAAATGGGAAAAATTATCGGAATTGACTTAGGAACTACCAATAGTTGCGTGGGTGTTATGGAAGGCGGTAAACCCACCGTTATCACCAATACCGAGGGACTTCGTACCACCCCTTCAGTCGTTGCTTTCACGAAAACAGGCGAACGCTTAGTCGGTGAGCCTGCGAAGCGCCAAGCTGTTACCAATTCAGAGAAAACAATCTCTTCGATTAAGCGTGACATGGGAACCGACCGCGGCCGTACCATCGACGACAAAAAATACTCACCTCAGCAAATTTCCGCAATGGTACTGCAAAAATTAAAAACCGATGCTGAAAATTATCTGGGTGAAAAAGTAACCGAAGCCGTTATCACCGTTCCGGCATACTTTAACGATGCTCAGCGCCAAGCAACCAAAGATGCAGGGAAAATTGCCGGGCTTGACGTCAAGAGAATCATTAATGAGCCGACCGCGGCCGCTTTAGCTTACGGTCTCGATAATGAAAAAGAGCAAAAAATCATGGTTTATGACTTGGGCGGCGGTACCTTTGACGTATCCATTATCGAAATCGGCGACGGCGTTATTGAAGTTCTCGCCACCAGCGGCGACAACCGCTTAGGCGGTGACGACTTCGATGAAAAAGTAACGAATTTCATGTTAGCAGAATTTAAGAAAACCGAAGGTGTCGACCTTTCAAATGATAAAATGGCACTCCAACGCCTGCGTGAAGCTGCGGAGAAAGCCAAAAAAGAACTTTC
>WQST01000046.1 GCA_009787745.1 Lachnospiraceae bacterium | reverse complement strand
TTCGGTTCTTTTGGTGATTTCGGGAATTTCGGCGGATTTGGTCAGCAAAATACAGGGTATGAAGAAGATAATTATTTGCGGGCAGCAGGGAATTATTTACGCAACGGTTATTATCGGGAAGCCCGAACCGTGCTTGATAATATTCGGGAAGCCGACCGCAATGCGCGTTGGTATTATTACAGCGCGATTTCACACAACGGCTTAAGCAATCAGGTCCGGGCGCTTGACCATGCTCGTAAAGCAAACGCTTTAGAACCCGATAATATGGAATATCGCAGTCTCTTATACCAACTGGAAAATGGCGGCACATGGTATCGCCAGCGCCAAAGTACATACAGCAAACCCTATTCAGGCGGAAGCAACTTATGCATGAAGCTTTGTATTGCGAATTTGATTTGCAATGTTTGTTGCGGTGGGGGGATTTGTTGTAATCCGTATCGGTGATGTTGACTGTGTTGGTCAATTGGGTGGGGTTGTTAATTCGTTGTATTTATTCATATCTTTGTTTGCTTCTGCTTCATTTCCTAAACGCTTATGTAGTATGCTTCTGTTTTTATAAGCACCAGCAAAATTGGGGTTAAGTTCTATGGCTTTATTATAATCTGCAAGCGCCTTTTCTGTATTTTCGATATCGGAGAATAGTACCCCACGATTGTTATAAGCTATAGCTATATTAGGGTCAAGTTCTATGGCTTTGTTATAATCTGAAAGCGCCTTTTTCATATCAACAAGCTTGAAGAATAGTAATCCGCGATTGATATAAGCTTTATCAAAACAAGGGTCAAGTTCTATGGCTTTATTATAATCCGAAAGCGCCTTTTCTGTATTTTTGATATTTTCATACAAATTAGCCCGATTGAAATAAGCTAACTTAAAACAAGGGTCAAATTCTATGGCTTTGTTATAATCCGAAAACGCCTTTTCATTATCACCAATACACTCATACAGGATTCCTCGTGAATTATATATATATTTATTCTGACTATCATATTTTATAGCCATATCAAAATCTGCTAAAGCTTTATTAATTTCTGCTTCCGATTCAGATATTTTTAGTAAATGATATTTTTCTAGTTTATCTAAGACAACAATAGCTCTCAGAAGATAAGCTTTAAAATCCGTAATATTGGAACGCAAATGCGCATTTATATGTTCAATTGCTTCGTCAAACGAATCAAGGCATAGTAAGGAAACAGATAAGTGATATTGCAAATTTTCGAAATTCTCATCAATTTCGCATACAACCCTAAGATTTTCGGTTGCATCAATATAGTTACTAAAATCATACAAGAACATTATACCTAATAAATAATGTATTTCAATTTTAATTTCTTCGTCATTTTTGCAAATATTAATTGCCCAACTTAAATCCGCGATACCATCTGTATATTTTTTTTCGTACCGCTTGCAAACCGCCAGCGCATATAAATTTTCACATGAAATAGGTTCATTTTCAACCTTGCGTTCCACATCTGCGCGAAATTCCTCAAATGACTGCTCTTTTCGCAAGCAATTCAATACTTTTTCAACATAACTTGATATATCATATTCAATAAAATTGTGTTTGGGCTTATTAAATATCGCTTTCCTCTTAGCTTCAATCACTTCCGAGGGAACAATTTTAGTTATTAACCGAAAATAATCGCCGTTTATATTGCTGTAATTATCATCCTTTGAGCG
Organism: Lachnospiraceae bacterium; assembly: GCA_009787745.1. Taxonomy (GTDB): domain Bacteria; phylum Bacillota; class Clostridia; order Lachnospirales; family Lachnospiraceae; genus UBA935. The sequence continues at coordinate 11,673 of WQST01000046.1, read as the reverse complement.
GTCTTTTAATACAATTTGTTCGTCAAACTCTATTCTTCTATCAGAATGGATAACCGCAATATCAACATGTTTTAACTTTGGATCACCAACTGTTTTAATTAATTTATCAACTGATTCAGATTCTTTTGTTAAAGAATCGCCTGATTCAGGCATCGGAATCCTGGTTAAAGCACAAAAAGCATTCGTTTTCTTATTCCCAATATTAAAATTCGATGAGGTAATTTGATGGTACATTAATCCAATGCCATAACGATTCTCCTCATTATTCGCAGATAATAATACCGTCGTATCCGCAAGCGCCATGCAACACGCCCTGCTAAGAATGGTTATGCCTGAACGGGAATCAATAAAAAGATAATCAGGATTTATTTGCGTTTCGATTTGCTTTTTAAGGCGATTGAGAATAAACAGCCCCTTTTTGTCATTACCGAAAAATACATCATTCCAATCTATAGACGCAAGCTTCATCCAATATGCCAAATCCAGTTCGCGCCCGGCACTCATAAGTTTAATGTACCCGCCATTGGGGGTAATTCTATATGTATGGAAATATTCAGAAATAGATTGCGGCGGTTCAGAATCATCATCAATACATGCATGTATATAGTCCAGTACACCCAGCTTATCAAAGTCAGGATTTTCATCAAGCTTATAAATAATACCAGGGGCTTCCAAATCCATATCCAAAATACATACCGAAAAATTATTTTCCGCCAGATAACGTGCTGTATAAGCCAACGCAAGGGTACGGCCAACCCCGCCTTTATATGAATAAAATGTTACCGTTTTCATATGTATAGATTCTCCTAACAAGTTAGGGAATGTCATTCTGACTTATAATCAGAGTGCATAAGTCATGCAACAAACCCTAGGTTTTCGGCAAATTTTTCGGCAATATCGCATAATTCATCAAAATCCGTTTCATCTTCACAAATTTTGCTCAGTTGTCTTTTTTTTACGTTTTTAATATTCTCACTGAGAATAGTATCTATTTCTTCAAGAATCTCCAGATGTTCCATTTCAAGAATCTCGTCAATAGTTCTATTCTCTTCTTGAGCGATTTTTTCTATGCGTGCTAAATCATTTTTAAGTTCATTAACAAAATCAGAATCATTAAGAATATTTCCAAACATTATTTGGCTCCTTCTTTGTAATGTTTAAATATAAAACGTCCTTTATCTGCGCGTTTACAAATATTATCAAAATATAGTTCATCAATAATTCTAAAGTAGGCCGCCTGAATTTCATCGTTCGCGTTTTTAAGATCTTCCGCAGTATAATTATTTACCTGTAAGCATTTATTTATTATATTTTTATATAATTCTCTTAATGAGTTGAGAAGTTTTTCATTTTCATCATCACTTATTTTAATAATGTATTGGTCTTTTTGCAAAAAATAAAGATTGCCGATATGCCCGCAAACCACAATATTTTTGAATGGATACTTTAAAAACACATTTATATCATTATAAGAGGGAGCTATGCTTTTAGGATGATTATGAGTAATTGACAACGGAATATTTTCTTTTTCATTAAATGCTTCACAAATATCGTCCGATATGTGTGTATTACCCGTATCCCCTGAAACAAACCTTATAAAGCCGTTATCGCCCCAAAAATATGCACACTCTATTCCATTCTTAATCCCAAAATCAAAAGTCAGCAAAAGATATTTATAAAATTGCTTTCTTTCCGGCTCACTTAAATATAATGCGATTTTAGAAAAATTATCTAATAGCCTATTTCGGGCTTTTTGTTGTTCGTCTAATGTATTTATCATATACTATCATCTCATGAGTATTTTAAAGGAGATAAGCGATATCCTTATCTCCGATAAGTTTAATTAATACGAAATTCTTTAATTAATAGATTGTCCCTTTTATTCGCAAAAAACTTCCAAATAACCTCGCAGTTTACTATAATCATATTCTGTAAAGACAGGCATATTGGGATCATAAAACTGCCCGTCATAGTGAACCAAATAGTGACAATAAAGCCCCATTTTCTCCATCATAATACAGCATTTCGGAAGCGTTACTTCTTGACCTTCGGTATAAATAACAATATCACTATGATTAAGCCCGTAATAATTAAGCGCCGAGATCATTTCGCCCATCTTAGCCTGCCACTCATGAAGCCGCATAACATTCATAACTTCGGCAATCGTTACTCCGGCGAGCATTGCAATACAGGTTTGACTGCATAAGCCATCGACAGGTTGTTTGATTCCTTCCATGCTGTCAATTTTTCTGATTGGATTATCGAAACTATAGGGGCTATTGGCATCCATCTTAATCAGGCTTTCGTGAATTTGGAGCAGAATTTTATATTCCAAATTAAGATTGATGCGAGCGACATCCTCTTTTTTTAGATGGATTATGTATTTTCCCTTCTCCATGGGCATTAATTCACAATCAATCATGATATTATCAAGAACGATATTCGCAACAATAACATCGCGCTTTTTACATACTTCCCAGACGTTAAAAGGAATCTTAATTTGATAAACTTCATCCTTTTCTTCAATTTTGCCATTAAAAAAATAACGCATCCTGTTACCCCCTAAATCCGCTTCTTTATAACTATTCCGAATCGCTTTCTTTATTTTCTTCAAGTATACCTAATTTTTTGCTCGTTCCGATCGAAAAAATCACCACAAATAATACAAGCAAAGCCAGTATTACACAGATTAACAGAAAAAACTTCATAACTTAGCCCATTCCCTTTCCAACACACAAACGTGAAGCCTGACGACACTTCACACATCACTTAATTTATTGTAAATCAAATTAGTTTAATTTTCAATCATTATTTCGTGTTGATTATATAAAGTTCAACCGGACTGTATTGAAATTTTTATAGTCCTTCGAAAGATGCTTTGGAATAGACTTCAATAGGGGTATGCATATTTTATGCGCGAATAAAATGTATCGATAGCTTAAGACCCCTCATTCTGAGCCGAAGGCGAAGAATCTCAATTAAGTTAACGCGAGATCCTTCGCTTACGCTCAGGACGACTAAATATTTCGAAATTTGTTCCCAGAAGCCAAACATGACGAAAACGCCAGTCTTACCTTATCCTGATCTATTTAATACTTTGGCTTATATTTATCCAAGAGCTTATATGTGTCGCCGGAATAATCGCATTCAGGGTCATAATCATTGCTGATTAGCTTCTGTTCCGTTTGATTATCTTCAATCCCACGCTCATATGCATAAAACTGATATTGCGCTGTGATTTCGGGCTCTTTTTCAATATTGGATTGAATTGGCTCCGATTCCTGCTCTATTTCTATAATTGGCGGGCTAATTTCCGGCTCTGATTCAATAACCGGCGGGATAATCTCCGGCGGGATAATCTCCGGCTCTGATTCAATAATTGGCGGGATAATTTCCGGCTCCGCTTCAATAATTGGCGGAATAAACTCCGGTTCTGCTTTTATTTCATTAACCGGATTCATTACTGCTTCGGTTAGAATCACAGGTTTTGACATTCTATTCGGATGGATAACTATTTTCATACCGATTCGTAAATTATCCGCATCTATTTCGGGGTTTGATTCTTCTATGTCTTCGACCGTTGTGTTGTACATTTTAGCGAGCCAAAATAGCGTATCTCTCGGTTTAATCATATGATATATCTGCTGTTCAATTTTTTTTGATTGATTCATGCCTAATTCCACTTTGCTTTTATTGTACATTATGCTGATAAATAAAAAATGTTAATTACTTATCAAAAGTCGCATGATATTCACTTCAAAACATGTTCATACACAATCAAACTTAAATCACAGGAATGCTTTGTATTTTCATGAATCGTTATTTCACTTACGTTCTCACTGTATCTTTCTGATTTAATTATATTAAAATTAATATAATTAAATGTAATCAAAAATAATTCTTCAAATATTTTGTTCATTTTATTTTTAAGTTTAACTTACCTAATTGCTCTGAAGAAAATAAGAAATCGGGGTCGAAAGCCAATAAATTATAAGAATTTTCCTCGAATGAGCCAATTACATCCGCTATGTTATCATCATTAATGATGTGCATGATATTTAAATTGATATCATACTCATAATACGAAAACGCATTAAGCGACTCATTAATAAGTAACTTATTATTGCTTAATTCCAACATTTTATCTTCCGCAAGCTCTATTTTATACAATTCTTCATGAATTAACTGCTCATCTTTTACTGACAAGTACCCATAATGTTCTACACCACCACCCCACCAGACAGTAAACAACCCGGGATAATTCGGCTTACTGGAATAAAGCATAAGGGAAACTGCAATCTTAGGATCGGTATAAGACCCGATCTCAATGATATTATCAACATATGTAAACACTGTTACCAATCCGTCATATTCACCTGCCTGTAAGATTAATAGTTCTGGGATGCCATTTTCGTCTAAATCCCGTAAGGAAAATTCCGGGAGACGAAAATCGGCATTATTGTATTCTGAATCAGCAGGAAAGTCTTTTAAAAAGAGTGTATATGCTTCCTGCCATGATTCTTCTCCAATTTCGAGTTCTTCAATTTCGATTATAATTTCGGTTGATGCTTCATTTGCTTTTGGCAGTTCAGATTCGCCATTCTTAGATACATTATTTTGCCTACAGCCTGTTATTATTAGAGTTGTTAGTAATATAACGGTAAATAAAATCTTTTTCACTTTTCGCTCCTTTCCGATTCCTATTCACCACCATAAGTAAAATATCGAAATGTCAAATCTCATTCAATGGACAAGCAAGGAATCTGGCTATGTGTAAAATCTAAGGATACGCTCATGAGTTTGAATACCATATCGCTTAAAAACTTTGTTTGAAACTAGCCTACTAAAATAGCAGGGCGGTCGGCTCATTTACGGCATAAATAAAGCGTTTTAGCTATACAGAAAGGAGCTGCTTTTATCATAAATCTCTGATTTCAAGAGATTCCAATTTATGTTTGCACCGGCTACATAGTTATGTTAATATAACTTTGTAGTTGAAGAATCAAAAGACTAACGCATTTTTATTATAAAGCCAAAAATCAGTATTGGCAAGTAATGAAGTGTCGTGCGTAAGGTTCTCCCATCGAATAACCGGCGGGGTAGTAAGTGTGGTTACATCCCCGATTATACAAAAAAGCAGGGCATCGTTCATACTAATATTCTACTGCCGGAAAATGCCCCGTCCACTTTTATGACCGTGCCGTTGATTTTTCAAAGACCCGAAAACCGATACCAGGAGTTTTAAGAAATCTCAACGAGGGAGTCGCCAATACCGCCGACATTCAGAATGGATAAGTAATTTCAAAGGTTTTGATAGAATATAAGAAATTTGCGCAAAAAACAACGAGGAGGCGTTACGATGTTTGGAATCAAGTTCATCAAATTTCAGCCGAGTGAGTATGTACTCAAATACAAAAACGGCAAGGTCGTTAAGGAAGGAGCGGGCATTTCATTTTACTACTATGCGCCTACAACTTCCATTGTCATGGTGTCCATTGCCAGCAGTGATTGCCCATTTATGTTTGAGGAAGTCACGGCTGATTTTCAAACCGTCTCCATTCAGGGACAGGTTACTTACCGCATTGTTGACCGTAAAAATGTGGTCGGACTTCTAAACTTTACGTTAGCAATCAAAAACGGAAATAAAAGTTACATATCAGACGACCCACAAAAACTCCCTGTGCGGGTTAGTAACCTTGTCCGGGTTATGGCTAAAAAGCATTTAGAAGATCTCAAACTTTCAGATGCAATCCGCTCAAGCGAGTCGCTGGCGAATAACATTCTTGAAGATATGCGCGGAAATGAAGAAATCCGATTGCTTGGCATTGAGATTATGGGATTAACGGTTTTGGCCGTTCAACCGAACAAAGATACTTCGCGGGCGCTTGAAGCGGAAACAAGAGAAAGAATATTAAAGATGTCCGACGATGCAATCTATGAACGGCGGAACGCTTCTATTGAACAGGAACGCGGCGTTAAGGAGAACGAATACAATACTGAAATCGCTATAGAAAATAAACGTCGCCAAGTACGCGAAACGCAGCTTGATGCCGAGCAAGCTGAAATGAAAAAACAAAACGAATTAAAAAACGAGCAACTTGACGCGGAAATCAATCTTGAGGAAAAAAGGAAAACTTTGATTGCGCTTGCTGCTGAAAATAGCAAAGCCGAAGCAGATGCAAAAGCGTATGAATTAAAAGCAATGATGTCCGCGCTGTCCGGCGTTGATACCGACGTTATCAGAGCATTGGCCGCCATAGGTATGCAACCGCAAACTCTCATAGCAAATGCCTTTCAAAATCTGGCCGGCAATGCAGAAAAAATCGGACACTTGAATATAACGCCCGACTTGATTCGTGAGATGATGATAGAATGATACATTTATCTGAACGTAAAATCGTAATTGTAACAAAACAGACCCGCGCCGACGAACTGGTCAGAAGGTTCAACAACATGACGCAGGCCGCATTTTATGTTAAAAATATGGGCGGTGATATTGACGAGTATGTTGAAGAATCAAACATCTATAAAGGCACTGTTTCCGCTTCGTTCAATCGTTTGCAAGACATGGCGCGGGTACAGCAGATCGACCGGGAGTATGTGCCGAGTTTTATATTCGGCAAGGATGATATTGTGGTTGTTATTGGACAGGACGGATTGGTAGCGAACACGTTGAAATACTTGAACGGTCAACCACTTATCGCCGTGAATCCTGATCCGGCCAGATATGACGGCGTGCTTTTACCGTTTCGGGAATCCGATCTTCCACATATTGTCCGAGATGTATTGGTCAACCACAGACCAAAAAAAGAAATTACAATGGCGATTGCCGAATTAAATGACGGGCAAAACCTCTTGGCTGTCAATGACTTTTTCATCGGTAGGCAAACCCATGTTTCAGCGAGATATTGCATTAGAATCGACGGGCGGGAAGAAAACCAATCATCCAGCGGAATTATCGTGTCCACCGGTCTTGGTTCAACGGGCTGGTTAAAAAGCGTTATCACCGGCGCGAAGGAAATTGCCGAAACCATAGTCGGACACGAAATACACGGCGAGGTTGGCACACCGAAATGGGACAGCGATTATCTGTATTATTCTGTGCGTGAACCATTCCCCAGCAATACCACCGGCACAAGCCTTGTTTTTGGAAAAATTGAAGGTTCATCATTGCAAATTGCTTCGCAAATGCCGGAGAATGGTGTGATCTTCAGCGATGGAATTGAACAGGACTTTCTGAAATTTAACTCCGGCATTGAAGTGAAAATATCTATTGCGTCGAAGAAAGGTTATTTGGTAGTGTGATGGTTTTAATTGATTACTGTTTCTAATCATTGTGCAAAAACCGTCAAACACGCATATAGCCGTTCGTATTGGTAGTTATTGGCAAAAAATATTATCGGCACTTTCATATTGGATACGTTTTATTGTCGGCTCAGAATGACAGGGGTTAACGGAGGTCAGCAAAGTGTTTCGGTTATGGGCAAAAATTTTTGCGGAAAATAGAATGGTTAAAGATACCGTCATCTGTAATGATGCTGACGATACCCGTACTCATAAGGTTATGAATGCATTGGAGCGGGTTTGTTATGATTTCGATTTAGGTAAGCCCGTCTGGCTGGACGTCAACATCCGCGATTTTAAGCGCCATGCCAAAGTCCGTTTTTATCAGGATAATTTCATTGAAAATATTGAATTTGATTTTCTGGAAATCCAAGTTATTGAAGAAGATTAATACCCGCATAAATGGTATATTAACGAACATATTAACAAACTTTTCTAAATAAATGAATATTTCTATTGACATCGGAAATAATATGACATAGTATACTACTATATCGCATGTAGTTTTCAATGCTAGATTATATAATTTCGGAGGTCATTATGCAAATTACTATTCGTGAACCCGGTAGTGCAATCACTCATTTCATCGGAATGATAATGGTTATGCTGGCGGCGATACCCCTTCTAACTAAAGCGGCAAATGCCGCTCATACATTAGCACCCATCTCATTATCGATTTTCATTTTAACAATGCTTCTTTTATATGGAGCCAGCACGACATATCATGCCGTTTCACTTTCCGATAAAAGCATCAAATTTTTTAAACGGCTTGACCATATGATGATTTTCGCCTTAATCGCGGGTTCTTATACCCCCGTCTGTATGACGATTCTGGAAGGAAAAATTGGCGTCAATCTACTTATCGCGATTTGGTCTTTGGCAGGAATCGGGATGTTATTTAAGTTGCTTTGGGTTACATGCCCTAAATGGTTTTCGTCGCTTATTTATATTGCGATGGGGTGGGTTTGTGTCGTCGTCATCGGCCCCCTTGCCGCTTCTCTTGATGCCGCCGCATTATTTTGGCTCGCCGCAGGTGGGCTTATATATACCGCCGGCGGGATTATATATGCTTTAAAGCTTAAGCTTTTTAATTCCCGTCACCGAAGTTTCGGTTCACATGAAATTTTTCATATCTTCGTAATGGGCGGAAGTTTTTGTCATTTTATTTTTATGTTTTTTTATATAGCTTAGTATAGGGGGCTGACGAAGGGGGCATCAGAATGACATATCTTTTGGTTTTTTTTCAGAAAAAATTTCATTCAGCATCGTCCCCCCGAGGATCAGAAAACCACCAACCACCTGCAAAATACCCATTTTCTCGCTAAGTATTACCGTCGAAAGAATAATCGCCGTCAGCGGGTCGATATAACTAAGCAAAGCGGCCGTCTGCCCTTTTAACGCATTAAGACCTGAAAAATACAAAAAGTACGCAAACCCTGTATGAATAATTCCGACTGTTAACAATAAAATAACGCCTGTTATCTCAATCGCTTGCCCATCACTCGGATATGTAAGCGCAACATAAGGCAAAAGCGAAGCCGAGGCAAAAAAGAGTTGAATAACCGTCCTTTCAAAATCAGTCACATGGCGGAAAAATTTATTTAAGATAATTACCGAAGCATAAAATAAAGCCGCACCCAGTCCATAAATAATCCCTTTAAGATCATTCGCGCCCTGCTCCTCGCCGATTCCCGTGATAAGGATAATTCCGGTTATCGCCGCCAAAATACAACATACTTTAATAAATGTCAATTTTTCTTTCAGGATAAAGGGGGAAAGAAAAACGACGATCACAGGGGCGAGATAATAACAAATAGTCGCATTTGCTATTGTCGTATAACGATAGGCTTCAAACAAAAAAATCCAATTAATCCCAATAGCGGCGCCTGATAATATCAGGATGATAAGGTCAGCCCGAACGCGCTTGAAAGAAATTCTTTTTCGTAATATGAACATCATCAATAGCAAAAAGAGACAGCCGATAATACCGCGCCCTAAAGCAATACCGGAAGACGGCAGGGGGATATACCGGACGAATAAGCCAACGCTTCCGAAGATTAGCATTGCGGATATGTATTTGAGTCTCGCTTGGTTCACTTCCATACCTATATATTTTCAGACAAAGCCTGATTTCCTTTACATTTTCGCTTCCCAATTCGCACCAACTCACCGGAAAATCATATCACAGAGTATTATAATTTACAAAACAATAAATTTCAACATCTGTGTCACCCGCACATCAATATCCTTTAACTTTCAGTACTTGCATTCCCCACTCACATCCAGCATAATATAAAACATGAAAATACAAACCGTCAATCCCAAATACATTGAACAGGCACAAATCCTCCACCGCGATAATTATGTCGCTGATGCACATTTAGATTTAGCAGGTGAAATTCTCCTGCGTCACGGGAATGGTGAAACCGATATTATCCGCCGCTATTATCTGGATAATTTCCGTGCCGCAGGGCTTAATCTGGTTATGTCAACAATCTATGTTGATGATGCCGTCCTGCCTGAAGCAGGGTTAAAAAATGCCCTCCTTCAAATCTCCGCTCTTCTAAAAGACCTTGAAGGTGTCGAAAATGATGTCATACTCGTCAAAACCGCGGAAGAGCTTGATATCGCATACAAACTAAATAAAATCGCCATTATCCTATACATAGAAGGACTTGATTTCATTGGCCTTGATCTATCGTTGCTTGATGTCTTTTATGAACTGGGTGTCCGCGGCGCTTCCCTGACATGGAGCCGCCGCAACCTTCTCGCCGGCGGTTGTTGCCGCGCCCGAGATAATTACCCTATTTCCGGCGGTCTGTCGGAGCATGGTTTTGCCGCTTTGGAAAAACTCACGGCACTCTCCTGCTTCATTGATGTAAGCCACTTAAATGACGATGGTTTCACAGATATTATGAAAGCGGCGGATAAGCCGATTATCGCCACCCATTCAAATGCGCGCACCATTCACCCAAGCTACCGTAATCTGACCGATGAGCAAATTCGCTCCTTATGCCGCCGCGGAGGAATAATCGGAATAAATGCCCTAAGTCTCATCGCCGGTTCTTACGAAGACGAAAATCATCTTGACATGCTTTGCCGTCATGCGATGCATATCGCAAATCTTGTCGGCAGTAAACATCTTTGTTATGGCTTTGATCTTTGTGATTCCTATGCCCGTGCCGAATTAAAAGAATGCTCCGCATACTCCTATCAATTAAATGAAAAACTGGATTGCTTTCGGGATCACAGCGAAATGCCATTATTAACGGCGGCTCTTTTAGAATGCGGTCTGCCCGAAAACGAAGTAATCGGCATTATTGGACGTAATATCCGCGAATTTCTGCGCGAATTTCTGCGTTAATAACCGCCGGACTGCACCGGAGGAAACCGGGCAATGGGCAACTATTAGTGAATTTAATCTTTCAAAAACCTTCCTTCTATGTTATACTTTTACCGTATCTATTTCTTAAATTTCCATTTTTGGAGGTTTGTAACTACATGTCAATATTTGATTTTCATTTAAATCAAGACATCAATACTAACGATGTTCCGCTCGAAGTCAAATCAATGTTTGATTTCAGTTTCCAAACTCCAAAAGAATTTATTGATGCCACTCGCGGATTATTCAAAGGTAAAAGATTACTGTTAGTTGAAGATATGGCATTAAACCGCGAAATCGTAAATTCATTACTCGGTGATACGGGGGCGTACATAGATGAAGCGGAAAACGGGCTTGAAGCTTATGCCATAATCAGGGCATACCCTACGCGCTATAATCTTGTTTTAATGGATATCCATATGCCCGATATGGATGGATTCGAAGCAACGCGAAAAATAAGAGCTATTTTACCCGATAGTTTTGATGTGCTTCCGATTATCGCTATGACCGCCGATAATAAAATCGAAAGTATTATGGAATGCCTTTCCGTAGGGATGAACGATTTTCTGGGTAAACCGATTGATATGAACGCAATGCTTATGACATTAAAAAAATATTTGGGATAAATTTAGGGAGGTTGGTATGGACTACCAAAACGCTTTAAAAAAGCTGGATGAAACGAAACAAGCACATCTGCTTGCTTACTATAATGAACTTACGCCCGCTAGTCAGGTGAAGCTGCTTAAGCAAATCGAAGAAATTGATTTTTCCGTTCTTGATTCATTAAAAAATCATGCGGTCATTGCGGGAAAAGGGGTCATTGAGCCGCTTAACGCAATGGAACTTGATGAAATAAATGCTCGCAAGGACGACTTTACCGCCATTGGTATCCAAGCGATTAAGCAAGGAAAAGTCGGCGCGGTTTTACTTGCCGGGGGAATGGGGAC
>WQST01000045.1 GCA_009787745.1 Lachnospiraceae bacterium | reverse complement strand
GTCTCAGCGCTCACCACCTGAAACTCATCAGGCAAGTTCTCCCCCCGAAAAACCGCCATCTTCACACTACCGGGGAAATACCCTAACTGATTCACCATAATATTGGGAACACTCTTAGGTACCACATAATCAATCTCCGCCTCCGTCAGCAAACTCTCAAACTGATGCTCCCCGCTCTCCGCCGCCGCATCCAAAGGCTCAGGCAAAACATCCCCCCCGCACCCCGAAAGAGTTAAACCCGCAATTATAAAAAGTATTAATATTAAGTATCTTCTTTTATTTATCATGTTAACCTACTGAGATCGCAACCTCTCGCTAACGAGAGGCGGTCAAGCCAATCAATCACCCACTCCCAGTATACCGACATTCCCCATCCTTGTCCATAAAAACAATCCTCCCCTCAATCCCCGTAACCAAAACCCTGCTCCGCGTCTCCAGCGGATCCCCCGCAAAAACAGCAAAATCCCCATCCTTCCCAACTTCCAAACTCCCCACTCGGTCAGAAACCCCGCATATCTCCGCCGCATTAATCGTAATCGCCTTCAAAGCCTCCATATAATCAAGCCCCGCCTTAACCGCCAAAGAAGCACAAATCGGCAAAGACTGAATAAGCGAAACAGGATGATCCGTCATAATCGCCGTTTTCACCCCCGCTTTATTAAGTACCCCCACCGTCTTAAAAGCCAAATTCTGAAGTTCAATCTTACTCCGGTTCGACAAGTCAGGCCCGCAAATAGCGGGATACCCCGCTTCCTTCAATTCCTCGGCAATCAAATGCCCCTCCGAGCAATGCTCGATCGTCATCAAAAGGTCGAATTCCTTCGCAATCCGAATCGCGGTATAAATATCATCAACCCGGTGCGCATGTGCTTTAAGCGGAATCTTCTTCTCAAATACAGGACGCCAGCACTCATACCGAAAATCCGCTTCATCCTCACCGACCGACTTATTTAAGTACTGCCGCGCTTTAAAAAGTTCTTCCCTAAGTAATCCCGCGATTGCCATCCGCGTCACGGGTAATCGCGACTGATCGCCATAATTCGTCTTGGGATTTTCGCCAAAAGCAATTTTCATTGCCGCAGGAGCCAAAACAATCAGATCATCGACACACCGTCCATGAGTCTTAATAAACGCGAACTGCCCCCCGACCACATTCGCGCTCCCGGGGCCGATCATCGCGCCTGTTATCCCCGCACTGAGCGCATCGCTAAAAGCCGCATCCATCGTATTGATTGCATCAATGCCCCTCAGCCACGGCGTAACCGGTTCAACATTTTCATTACAATCATCGCCTTCACGCCCCTTCTTTTCTTCAATTATACCCATATGGCAATGTGCCTCAATCAAACCCGGCATCACCGTCAATCCTGTCGCATCAAGCATCCTTGCGTCCACCGGAAGCTGATAAAGACAATCATCCTCCAATGGTCCGATTTTAACGATTTTTCCGTCTTCGACGAGCATAAATCCTTTTTCATAGACCTGACCTGCCATCGTTATAATCTTTCCATGTTTAATACAAAGCATGACTGTCCCTTTCAATTTACGGCAAAGTTACTGTTCGGCAGTAACTTTGCCCACATTTTTCTAAATCTTACTTTAACTTCGTCAACGGATTTACGGGACTTCCGTCTTTTGTTAATTTGAAATATATATTCGTCCCCTCGACACTAAAATATTTCGTCGGCGAAGCGACTTCCGCAACAACATCCCCCGCCGCCACAAAGCTTCCTTCCGAGACAAGGATATTCTTTAATTGCCCGTAAGTGATCTCATAACCGCTTCCCAGTTCCATTGTAATCGCATCGCCTATCTGCGGATCGTTAAAAACACTTGTAACCTTACCGCCTGCCGCCGCGGTAATAATATCACCTTCCGCCGCCTGAATAATAATCGCGGGATTATACTTATACTGCTTAAGGGTCGGGAAATAAACAGACTTGTCCATACTATAATTAATCAATACATTCCCCACCACAGGCCAAACCAGATTATCAGTTTCCTTAAAACTAAGCGACGACTGCATCGAAGTAGAGATTGCCGGAAGGCTTGCGCCCGCATCAGGAGTAGCTTCCGGTTTCTTTTCCTCTACAGGCTGTTCTTGCTTCTTAACATTTGCTCCCTGTTTTTCTTCTGTACTCGCTTCAGGTAGTTTCGGTTTCGGTAATCTGTCTTCCGACGCCATGATAAGTTCACCGATGTCTAAATCATTTGATGTTATCCCTTCAAGGATTGTTTCGATATTCGCAATTAACAAATCAGGATCCATCCCGCCGATTTGCTCTTTAAGTTCATCGGATAACCTTGATGCCGGTTCGGCATTTTCGACATTAGTTGTGCTTGTCTCTTGGTAAAACGGGTCGTAATCCAAATAATCCGTCGGCATCGGATGATCAATGACAGCCAAAACATCCGGATCGATATCCGTATAAGTGTCATTGTATGTCATTCTGTTAGCGCTACGGTCAAAATCTTCTAATGCCGTAAAATCGACAATGTACTCATCATAGGTTTGATTGCTGAGATTACGGACATACACACCTGTTAATGTAAGCGCTCCCAAAACTACTAATGAGCCTGCCGCCATTATCCAGCGCTCTCTCGCGAGTCCGGACCTGTTTTTTTTCTGAAAATTTTTCATTTGGTTTTTCCTCCTGGATAATCACAATAATTGCACTTAAATTGGTACATTTCTCTAGTTTTTCCCAATTCTTGCCTGATTATTCAGAATTTATAAGCAGGTATTTATAATTTTTCCATCATTGTCCCCGCGAAAAAATATTCCAGGATTGTCATATAGTCATTATCCGCTTTAGCCATCTCATTGGCGGCGAACTGGCTCATACCCAAACCATGCCCGACCCCCCTTATACCAAAGATAATTTTATTTTTACTTTCATCAATCGTAAAGCACGAAGAGTTAAGCCCCCAAATATAACGGCATTCTTCACCGGAGAGTACAATCGGTTCCGGCGCAATATTAATTGTCAGATCAATGATATAATTACCCGAATCACGATTTATATTTATCATTTCAATTGACAAATCAAAAGGAACTTCGGTTTTGGCGGTCTTTTCGATTGCGGCGATGAATTGACTTTTATTCATTACTTTTTGTGATGTATAGTTTTCAGCCAGAAAGTCGCGGCTGCAATCTACGGATTTAAGATACGGCAAATCCGTTTTTCCCAAAGCTTCACCCGATTCCCTCGTTCGCCCGTTACTGACGGCGAAGTAAGCTACTTTTATCGGTTGGTTATGATACTTAAGGATAATACCCTGAGTTGAATTAACAGCCAAAAGAACATTTTCATTTATAATACCGCGCCCATACTCCGAATCACCGGCTTTTATGATACCGCTGACCGCGCCGTTTAAACTCCACAGTTCGTATATTAAAGCTGTCCTTAACAAGACCGCCTGCGCTTTCAGGGCTTCCGGATGGTAATCGGTGTTGATTGACCTTGCCAGCTTGTCAGCCAAATATAATTCTAAAGGAATCCTTTCGCGCCCTGCGGCCGTAACGTTTTCGATATAAATTTTGCTCGCGCTTGCCTCTCCCCAAATGATTTGATTATTTTCATTAACCTCGCCATCATTTACATTTCCCCACAAAGAAGTAATGATATAAGGAAGTAAAAATAAAAACAAAAGAACCGTTCCGATAATTTTAGCATTAAAGCTGTTCTTATCCGTCACGATTCTTTTATTTTTGTAAAAGACGTTTTCGTAGACTTTCGCATCCATGTTCGCACCCTCTCACGTTAGTATATGTCAGGGTGCATTCACTTGATGAATCAAGCTTCAAACTTTACCACATCAACCTGTTGAACACTTCCGACCGCTCCCGATTCATATAGGAACAGCCCTGTACTGCGGATTTTGGCCTGCGCTTCATTGACTTGATTGGTCAATGTAAAGTCGGTTGAGAGATTTCCCAGATAAATCGCCCCAACCCCCTTATCCGCCAAGCTATAAAGAGTGCTTGAGCCATCCGTTTCCATAATCCAAATCATTAATTTCGACCATATTTCGTCCGCTTCATCAATCCATCCGTTACCATCCAAATCATGTAATGCTAAATCCTTAAACCCATTACCTGACGCCGTACCGAACAATTGCTTACCGCAGCGGACAACCCCGTCGTCATACTTATCCCATGCCAAATAACCGCTTTTGTTGGAAAGAATGGGAATCGTACTTTTTTCCCCGTTTCCTTCAATATCGAAGACAAAGGTTTGGTCAGTCATTTCCGCAGTAAATGTATCAAGGTTAATAACCAAAGGATCCTTGAAATTTTGTACAACCTGAATGAAAGTTTCTTCATAAACCGCTTTAAATTCCCGCGTCATGATTAGATTCAAGTTAAATTCAATTTCCCGCCCGTCAGCCGTTTTGACCAAACCCTGAGTTGTGAAGGTGGTCGACTCGGATTCACTGTACTCAATTTTTCTTTGCACCCCCGCGATGAGAAAATTATTCGCGCTCGGTATCGGCACCGGTTCAATATTCAGCGGTTTTAAAAGATTATTATTCTCGGTTCCGAAATTCCCGATTTTTTTCCCCTTACCGCGGAAAAGCAACTGAAATAAAAAGTCGATACATTGCTGTCTGATGCTTCTCATTTGTGAGTTCATATCGCGGTTTGTCCCAAGAACCATTGCCCTTCCTGATAATCTTTGTGAGGAAAAGCCGTTCATCTGAGTACGAAAATCTTCAAGCCGGCCGCCTGCATTTAGTCCCTCATTTTCTTTTTCAGCGGTATCCTCCTGTTCACCGCTTTGGTCGGGCAACATATTGCCAAAGTCAAACCCTGTTTGTGTAAGCTGCCCGGCAACAGTAAAAAAATTAAAGCTTTGCTTTGTTTGTGCCTGATAGCTTCTGGCGGATTCCATTCCTATTGCAGCGGAATCAATTCGCATTTATTATATCCTTTCTGTCTTATGTTTCGCCCTTTGCCCGGCATGCGCGGCCCTAGTCTCCTCCATGATTATAGCGGATAAAAATCCAAAACAAAAACGGATGGTCACCGGGAATATCCATTATCCCGAAGCGTCCATCCGTGGGGTCAACCATTAATATTAACAACCGACCGCATATTGGCCGATATGATATCGGTTGTTAATAATATTATCGGTAAAATTTACCGAAACTTTAGGTTCATATTGCCAATTTCGCAATTTTGTATTATACTATCTGATTATATAGACATTAGAGTATAAAGGGTTTCGTAAAGGAGAATTCAATATGGTCAAGAAAGCATCACCCCCTGCCTTTGCTTTTGACAAGGATTTATTCAAGCGAAGTGTTGTTTATAATGTCCGGACACTTTATCGGAAAACTATGGAAGAAGCGAGTGAGCAACAAGTTTTTCAAGCTGTGTCATATGCTTTAAAAGACGCGATTATCGGTTTCTGGATGGACACTCAACAAGAATATGAAAAACAAGACCCGAAGATGGTTTATTACTTATCAATGGAATTTCTGATGGGACGTGCGTTAGGAAACAATATCATTAATCTGAAAGCAATTAAGCCTGTTTCCGAAGCTTTGGCCGAACTGGGCCTTGATTTAAACGTAATCGAGGATCAAGAGCCTGATGCCGCTTTGGGTAACGGCGGCTTGGGGCGGCTTGCCGCTTGTTTCCTTGATTCACTTGCGACATTGGGCTATGCGGCTTATGGTTGCGGTATCCGCTATCGTTTCGGTATGTTTAAGCAAGAAATCCGTAACGGCTTTCAGGAAGAAGTGCCGGATAACTGGCTTGATACTAATAACCCCTTTGAACTGCGCCGTCCTGAGTATGCCAAAGAAGTTAAATTCGGCGGCTATACCGACGTTGTTATCGACGACGGCGGCCGGAGCAATTTCGTGCAAAAAGACTATCTGTCCGTGCAGGCAATCCCTTATGATATGCCGATCGTCGGTTATGGCAGCGGCATCGTTAATACACTGCGAATCTGGGACGCCCAGCCGACCGAATTTTTCCTTTTAGATTCATCAGACCAAAAGGACTATCACAAAGCGAAAGAGCAAGAGCATCTTGCCCGCAGTATCTGTGAAGTTCTTTATCCTAATGATAATCATTATGCCGGAAAAGAGTTACGGCTCAAACAGCAATACTTCTTTATCTCCGCTTCGGTTCAGGAAGCTGTCGCCAAGTATATGCGTTCACATGATGATATCAAGAAGTTCCACGAAAAAGTAACCTTCCAGTTAAATGATACTCATCCGACCGTAGCGATTGCCGAACTTATGCGGATTTTGATGGATGAGAAATATTTATCATGGGATGAAGCATGGGCAGTTACAACGAAAACATGTGCTTATACGAACCATACGATTATGTCGGAAGCGCTGGAAAAATGGCCGATTGAATTGTTCAGCCGGATTTTACCGCGTATTTATCAGATTATCGAAGAAATAAACCGCCGTTTCGTCGCCAAGATCGAACAAAACTATCCGGGCAATCAAGAAAAAGTCCGTAAAATGGCGATAATTTATGACGGTCAGGTCAAGATGGCTCACTTAGCGATCGCGTCAGGTTATTCTGTCAATGGCGTCGCCAAGTTACATACGGAGATTTTGAAAAATCAGGAACTAAAAGATTTCTATGCCCTGATGCCTGACAAATTTAATAATAAAACAAACGGCATTACGCAACGGCGCTTTTTGTTACACGGAAACCCGTTGCTTGCGGAATGGGTCACTAATCATATCGGCGACCAGTGGATTACCGACTTATCTAAAATCAGCAAGCTGAAAATTTATGCCGACGACGAAAAAGCGCGGCATGAGTTTATGAATATTAAGTACCGTAATAAACAGCGGATGGCGGATTATATTCTAAAGAATAACGGTATCGTTATTGACCCGCGTTCAATTTTTGATATTCAGGTCAAGCGTTTGCATGAGTATAAACGCCAGCTTCTTAATATTTTACATGTTATGTACCTTTATAATGAATTAAAAGAAAAACCTGATATGGATTTTTATCCTCATACTTTTATCTTCGGCGGTAAAGCGGCGGCGGCTTATCAAAACGCTAAGTTGACGATTAAGTTAATCAACGCTGTCGGTGATGCCGTTAATAATGACCCTGTCGCGGCAGGAAGGTTAAAGGTTGTGTTCATTGAGGATTACCGGGTTTCAAATGCCGAAATGTTATTCGCTTCCGCTGATGTTTCCGAGCAAATTTCAACCGCCAGCAAAGAAGCTTCGGGAACGGGAAATATGAAGTTTATGCTTAACGGTGCTTTGACAATCGGAACGATGGACGGAGCAAATGTTGAAATCGTTGAGGAAGTCGGCGAGGAACATGCCTTCATTTTCGGAGCCAGTTCCGATGATATTATTCGTCTGGAAAATTACGGCGGATATAATCCGATGGAGATTTTTAATAATGACCCTGATATCCGCAAGGTGTTGATGCAGTTAATTAACGGTACGTATTCACCGGGCGATACGGAATTATTCCGCACTATTTATAATTCATTGCTTAATACCATCAGTACCGGCAAGGCTGACACATATTTTGTCCTGAAGGATTTCAAATCATATGCCGAAGCACACCGAAAAGTTGAAGCTGCTTATCGCGATGAAAGAAAATGGGCGCGAAGCGCGATTTTGAATGTCGCAAGTGCAGGAAAGTTCTCATCTGACCGAACGATTGAGGAATATGTTAATGAGATTTGGAAGTTAGATAAGGTTGTCATTCCGGCTAAGAAGTAAACGCAGGGATTAAAGATTATGTCATTCTGAGCGAAGCGGAGAATCTCGTTTTGGATTATACTAAAGTGAGAACCTTCGCTTTGTTCAGGATGACACTTAATAAATTCGGAGGTTTTATGATAGAATTATACAAAAGCGGTGCGTATCTCATTAATGGAGTCGATTTAGTAACGGATGAGCCTGCCGCGGCGGCGAAGTTTAATAAAGAAGAAGCCCAAAAAGCGACCATGTCATATGATATTCTGACTTCTCATAATACATCTGATGATACCCGAAAGTTAAGAATTAAGTTCGACAAGCTGACCTCACATGATATTACTTTTGTCGGTATTATTCAAACCGCAAGGGCATCGGGGCTTACGGAATTTCCGCTTCCGTATGTGCTGACCAATTGCCATAATTCACTTTGCGCGGTCGGCGGTACTATCAACGAAGA
The DNA here is from genome assembly GCA_009787745.1 of Lachnospiraceae bacterium. Classification (GTDB taxonomy): domain Bacteria; phylum Bacillota; class Clostridia; order Lachnospirales; family Lachnospiraceae; genus UBA935. Next base: position 5,187 of record WQST01000045.1, on the reverse strand, counting down.
CGACCATATGTTCGGTCTGTCCTGCGCCAAGAAGTACGGCGGCGTCTATGTTCCGCCCCATCAGGCGGTTATCCACCAATATGCCCGTGAAATGATGGCGGGCGGCGGACTGATGATTCTCGGCAGTGATTCGCACACCCGTTACGGCGCTCTCGGAACGATGGCGATGGGTGAAGGCGGCCCTGAACTGGTCAAGCAACTCCTTAACCAAACTTACGATATCAATATGCCCGAAGTTGTTTTAGTTTATTTGTCGGGAAATCCTTCTTACGGAGTCGGCCCGCAAGATGTCGCTTTGGCGATTATCGGTGCGGTTTTTGATAATGGTTATGTTAAGAATAAGATTATGGAATTTGCAGGTCCCGGGGTTGCTAATTTAAGCGCCGATTTCCGCATTGGTATTGATGTCATGACGACGGAAACCACTTGCCTTTCATCAATCTGGACGACTGATGATGAAATCCGCAATTTTTATGAAACTCACGGACGGGCATCTGATTATAAAGAATTAAACCCGGGGGCGGTTGCGTACTATGACGGCGTTATATATGTCGATCTTGATAAAGTAAAGCCGATGATCGCGATGCCTTTCCATCCGAGCCATACTTATACTATTGCCGAGGTTAATGAAAATCTTCTCGATATTCTCGCCGATGTAGAAAAGCGGGCTTTAGTCAGCTTAGATAATGCCGTACCTTTTACCCTTAAGGATAAAGTGCGGGACGGCAAGTTTTATGTCGATCAAGGTATCATTGCGGGATGCGCGGGAGGCGGGTTCGAGAATATCTGCGCCGCCGCTGATATCCTGAAAGGGCAATATATCGGAAATGACGGCTTTACCTTAAGTGTTTATCCCGCTTCGACCCCGATTTATATGGAAATGCTAAAGAATGGTTGTGCCGCCGCTATCTTAGGAACGGGCGCCATACTCAAAACCGCTTTCTGCGGCCCTTGTTTCGGTGCGGGAGATACGCCCTCTAACGGCGCTTTCAGCATCCGTCATTCGACTCGTAACTTCCCGAACCGCGAAGGGTCAAAACTGCAAAACGGGCAAATATCTTCCGTCGCCTTAATGGATGCGCGTTCGATTGCCGCGACAGCCGCATTCGGCGGGCGGTTAACCTCCGCCGCCGATTTGGATGTTCCGATCGGAAAATACAAGTATCATTTTGACCAAAATATCTATGCTAACCGCGTTTTCGACGCCGTCGGAAAAGCCGAACCTAAGACGCCTATTAAGTTCGGTCCGGGTATTAAAGATTGGCCGCCGATGATTGCTTTGACGGAAAATCTGCTCTTAAAAGTCGTTGCGGAAATTCACGACCCCGTTACGACGACCGATGAGCTGATTCCTTCGGGAGAAACCTCGTCATACCGCTCTAATCCCCTTGGTTTAGCCGAATATACGCTATCGCGGAAAGACCCTAATTATGTGCGGCTGGCAAAGGAAGTAAGAGACGCCGAACTGGCGCGTGAGAAGGGCTTGGCACCTGAATCGGCGCTTAGTGAGATGGCGCCGGTATTTGATACCTTACGAAAAAGTTTTCCTGATATTAAGATTGAAAATATCGGGATTGGCAGTACTATTTTTGCGGTTAAACCGGGCGATGGTTCGGCGCGTGAGCAAGCCGCTTCCTGTCAGAAAGTCTTGGGGGGATGGGCGAATATCAGTCATGATTATGCGACGAAACGATACCGCTCTAATTTGATTAACTGGGGGATGCTGCCATTTCTTATTGAAGCAGGTGATTTGCCGTTTAAGAATGGTGATTATCTTTTTATCCCCGGTATTAAAGACGCGGTGGCTTCGAAACTTGAGATTATTAAAGGGTATACTGCCGACGGGGATACTTTACGTGAATTTACGCTTCGCCTCGGCGATTTAACCGATGAAGAGCGGCAGATTATTTTGTGCGGTTGTTTGATAAATTATAATCGAGTGTAGGGGGTCTCCCCCTACATAAGTCACACGGCTTTTTTGCGTCCTTGCTTCTTGGGAGGTTCTTGCTTTTTCGCGGTCCCTCTTTTCGGCTTCTTACTTTGCTCAACGCTTAATTTAAGCGCTTCCATCAAGTCTATTATGTTACTTTGGGCGGGTTCTTTGGGGGCTTTGATTTCTTTTCCCGCTACTTTGTCATCAAGCAACTGCTTGAGTTTCGCCTGGTACTCATTAAAGTAGTTATTGGGGTCAAAGGGGGTGTCCATCGAATCGATTAATATTTTTCCCATCTTTAACTCTTCTTCATTTACATCCGGTTTTTGATATGATTTCGGTATTTCTTTAATCTCATCTTCGAAAAACATCGTTTGGATGACTATTCCGTCATCACGCGGAATAATTGCCATAATTTTTTCTTTACTGCCGAGAATGGTTTTGCCGATCGCTATTTTTTGTTGCTCCATTAAAGCTACTCTGAACAGTTCGAAGGCTTTATTTCCGCCTTTATCAGGTAAAACATGGTATGCCTTGTCATAATAAATCGGGGAGATTTGGTTTAAGTTGGCGAAGTGGATAATTTGGATTGATTTTTCTTTCGCGGTTTTAATTTTTTCAAGTTCTTCATCGGTGACGACGACATAGTTATCCTTATCATATTGATATCCTTTGACGATATCTTCTTGCTTTACCTCTTCATTGCAATGCGCGCAGGTCTTTTTGTAGCGGATGCGCCCTTCATCCTCTTTATGAAGCTGATTGAAATGGATGTCATTATCCTGAACGGCGGTATACATAGCAATCGGAATCGCTACTAAACCAAATGAGATCACGGTTTTATTGGCTACTGGCATTTTGGCGGTGTTCCTTTCTGAAATTTCTTCGGGGTTGACATAAACTAATACTAGTATGGTAATAAAATTCGAAAATTATTACAAAAATATATATTGACATTAAAGTTCAAAACAGTTAATATTAAAGTAGGTTTACCGCTAAACCTACTTGATCTTGAATCTGTTTTTTCCAAATAAGGATAGGGAGGATTTTCATTATGAAAAAGCGTATCTTATTAATTACTACTGCCATAGCTATGATGATATTCATGACGGCTTGCGGATCTGATTCCGACGGCAGTGCCACAGGCAATGATACACCGATCGGAGGAGTGGCGCCGACGACAGAGAAGGTGGCTGAACTGGATGATATGTCGGTCGATGTTATCGATGCCGATCTTACCGCAACGATTACGTTAGGAAACTGGCCGCCCGATACTGCGCCGGAAGCCGAAATCGCCTTATGGTTCGGCTATAGTGACGTTATGAAACAACAATATCCGAATGTAACCGTCATCCCCCAATACTTCTCATATACCTTAAGTAACTACGTACCGATGGCAAAGGGCGGAACCGCCCCCACAGTCTTCCAGCCGCCGTTTACCGACCCGCAGCTTTTGATAAGCCAAGGGCTTGCCGCCGATGTAACGGACGCGCTCGCTGAATTTGGTTTGCTTGATAAGTTCAGCCCCAGCTTCATCGAACTTCTGGGCGATGAGAACGGGCGGATTTATGGATTACCGCGTGACGGCTATGTCCTGGGACTGCATATCAATATTGAACTTTTCGAACAAGCGGGGCTTATGACCGATGACGGTCTGCCGATGTATCCGCGCACTTTACAGGAACTCGCTGAATACGGTCAAATCATCCGCGAAAAAACAGGCAAGGCCGGCTTGGTTTTCCCTGTCAGCGAAACTTTCGGCGGATGGCTCTATACCAACATCGCATGGAACTTCGGGGCCGTCGGTGAGTTCGCACTCCAAAGACAAGACGACGACGGGCGCTGGGNGGTTAACCTTACCTCTGAACCTGCCGTTCAAGCGCTTGATTATATCCGCTCACTCCGCTGGGAATACGATATCTTAAATGCCGATGCCACGACGACCGACTGGGCAGGCGCCCATACCGCACTTGGCACCGGTGAAGCGGCGATGAACTTTGCCGCCGATGATTCCGTTGACCAACCAACTGCGGGTAAGGGTTTACCCGTTGATAAGTTCGCTTTGATTCCGTTCCCCGCAGGACCCGCGGGAGCATATGCACTTACGGGCGGCACCTGCTTTATGTTCGCTCCCAATACTACTATTGACCAAGCCGTCGCTTCTTTGGCGTTTATCCGCCTGACAGGGATGTTACCGTTCTTGGATGATGATATCATCGCCGGTATGCGCGCCGATTCAGCCGCCAAACGTGAGCGCGGAGCCCCCGTTCTGCCGCGTATCCCCGCTTGGAATGACGAGGAATATGTTTCCGTTCAGCGTCAGATAGCAGACGAATACTCGAATGTCGATTGGCGTCTCTACAGTGATTTCTTCGATTCCTTCACTGACGGTTCGATGAATTTAAAAGGTGAAGAACCTGTCTTTGCCCAACAGCTTTATCGCGATTTAACTTCCGCGATCCAAAGGATTATTACCCGTGAAGATGCTGATGTTTATGCCGCGCTTGAAAGAGCGGAGAAAAATTTTCAAGAATATTTAGATGATGAAATTAATTAAATGGCATCAGGAACTTGTCCATGTTGATTTTTGCGTCATGCCAGGCATGACATGGAGGTTATAATGATTAAATCCAAGAAACGCTCTGCTGCATATTGGTTAAGGCAAGGATCATCATGGCTCATCATGCTTCCGGGGATCGGTCTGTTCGCCTTCTTCTTATGGTGGCCTTTATTACAGGGCATACGAATGAGTATGTTCAAAACGAGGAATATTGAACTTGTTGAATTTATTGGCTTCGAAAACTATGTCCGGGTTATCAGCCGTGAAGATTTCTCGCAGGCATTATCCAATACCCTTTCCTATACGTTTTGGTCACTTTTAATCGGCTTCGTGATTCCGATTCTGATGGCTTTGTTCATTGGCGAAACAGTCAGGGGCAGAGGGTTCTTCCGTACCGCCGCTTATATTCCCAATATCTTACCCGGTTTGGCGGCTGTCCTGTTATGGAAAGCATTTTTCTCGGCGGAACGAACAGGCGTCATCAATATTTTGCTCGGATATCTGGGAATTGAGCCGATTGCATTCTTATCGGAAGCGAATCTGGTCATTCCCCTGATTGTGATAACGGCAACGTGGAAAGGGGCCGGCGCGACCGCACTCATTTATATGGCGGGGCTAGCGGGAATTAATCCTGAGCTATACGAAGCCGCGACCATCGACGGCGCGGGGGGTCTTAAGAGAATCCGCTATATTA
>WQST01000044.1 GCA_009787745.1 Lachnospiraceae bacterium | reverse complement strand
ATATCCGCCGAAAAGAGCGCGTGCGGTTGCTAATGCGGCGTAAACGATGGCATTTAATCTATTGCTTCTAAAAGTCCTGATATTTATTATGCGGATACCTTTATAGTTTTTGTCAGGTTTATATTTCTTTTTATGGGACAAACTGCGTTCATAGCGGTTATAAGCGTCTACCTCAAAGCCGCGTTCCACCAACCGCGTCGCCAACTCATTAACGACCACCTCTACCCCGCCCTCACGCGAGGGGATGCGCTTATGCCCGATCATTGCAATTCGCTTATATTTTGGCACCCGATCAAATTTTCCGTTGAAAAAATCTTCATATCCTTTTATCAGCGCTTTGCTGGTATGCTCCCAACTAAGTTCATTGATGATTCGATTGTATCCGAACTCACCCATTTCTTGACGCTTACGCGGATTTTCGAGCAAACTAAGGATTTTATCCGCTAAGTCTTTGGCATTGTTTTGCTCGGCATATAATGAAGCATCCTGTGCGGAATAACGGCCTTCTTTTAAATCGAATTGGACGATCGGCTTTTTTAATGCCATATATTCCAGGATTTTGTTCATCGTTGATTTGTCATTCATGCTATTGTATGTATCAGAATTTACACATACATCCGCCGTATTCAGATAGTCCAGTAGCTGCTCATCCGGTACGCGGCCTGTAAATTCGACGCAATCTGCCAGTTCCATATCGTTACACAATTTTTGCATTTCTTCAAGGTGATTTCCACCGCCGACAATCCCCCAGAAAATATCATCCCGATTAAGTTCTTCCTTTAGATATTTTGCCGCCTCCAGAATATATTCAATACCCTCCTGCGCGCCGATTACACCCAAGTAACCGACCATGTATTTCTTTCCGCGTTTAATGCTTTCGACGGGCGGCTTTATTTTTAGTCTCTCGAACTTGGGGCCGCTGCGAAGAACGACGACCTTATTCGGATTCATTTTTCCGCGCTTTATTGCAATCTCTTTGTATGATTCATTAGTTACAAATGCAAAAGTTGAGTGCTTGAATGTTTGCCGTTCGAGATATATTTGACTTAGATATAAAAGGTTTTTTATTAATCCTTTTCTTCCGAATTTCGCTTCGAACAGTTCCGGGCAGATATCATGGTGGTCGAAAACATATTTAACACCGTATTTTTTGAATTTTTTTGCAACTAAATAAATATTATCGGGGGGGTTACAACCATGGATGACATCAAAGCCAATTTCTTTAAAAATTAGTTTTGCTAATCTTTTTTCTTCTTTTAACGCTTTTGAATATTCGCGTAAGTAACCGAAAGCCGCACTGCCTTCAAAGGGCAAATCATGGCGGAAGATATTGACACCGTCAATAACCTCACGCTCACGGTCATATCCTTTACCTTTAGGGCAAATAACGGAAACAATATAACCATTCTTGACTAGGGTAGTCGCTTCCTGCCAAACGCGGGTGTCGAAAGGGACAGGTAAGTTCTCTACGATGATAAGGATTTTTCTCTTCATTACTGCTTCAATATTATTCACACACACCTCTGTACAATTAACGGCAATTTGCCGCGTTTGGTAAAAATTAGGTCTTTGTTTATTTCTACTTCGATATCAATTGCTTCCCCCAGCTTATCTTGATAATATCTTTCAATTATTTTGCGGTCGCTTTCCCCCAGTTCATTAATCGGACAAATTAACATTTTTGCTTTTCCATGTTCTTCTTGGACGAACTGCTGGTTAGCGACTTTATCCAAAATATTATTGTGGATATATAAAGTTGCGGCGGATATGATTTCGCCGTTTTTGCCATATAAAATTCCGTCACGGTGTCCAGTTATCAAGTACGAATCATGCTCCGAAAGATAAGAAGTGCTATCATCAAGTTCATAACGGATTAAGGGCATTTTCTGATTTAAAAAACCTGTTGTTACGACACTTGAACCGGGTTGTCTGCATAGTTCGGTAAAGCAATAATAATGATTAAAGCGATACCCTTCCGAAACTTGTTCGGCAAAAACAGACCTTTCGGTATGACCATAATAAGCATATGATTTTATCCCTAATGTCTTTTCGATAAAATCACGCTGGTAATCATAGATGTTTTCGGATATAAATAATGTTGCCTTAAATCTATTCTTTAAGTTAATTCCTGCTTCTTTGGCATATTTGCAGAAACTATAGACAGCCGAGGGGTGTCCGTGAATAAAATCGGCATTAAATTTATTGATTAAGTAAACGTACCTTCGAATTGACCCTGCATTTATTGCACAAGGGTTTAGTTGTATTTCATTATAGATAGGATTATATTTATTAAGCTTACTACCGAAATCAATGCCACCCCTAAATGATGCAATTTTCGAAGTTTTGTAGTCATATCCTGCCTTCGACCAAAAATGATAAATAAAAGCCCTCTCCCGATAAACTAATTCTTTATCAAGCAGTACTTTTAAAGAAGTGCCTGAACTCCCCCCCGACATCGACAAGTAATAGTCGCTAATATCATCTGCTTGTAATTCATCGAAATTCGCATCAATATCCGTCCTTGTCAACAGCGGGATTTTTTTCATTTCCTCAGTATCTTTAAAGTTGTATACATCAAAACCGCATTGGTCGAAGAGTTTTTTGTAATAGCGGGTATGCTCATAACCTCGAGTCAGAGTCTCTTTTAATTTGTTAAATTGTTCTTCCTTGATTATGTCAAGCGGTGTTGCATCCATTTTCAATAGCTCCGTGTATTGGCTAATGAAAATGGGATTATTAATTAATTTACCTCTGATGTATGAGCCAAATAGTATTTTTATTGAATCAGGTAAGGCTGTATTAAGTTTTTTGAGAAGAGTACTTTTCATGTTTCACCCAATTAATATTTGACATATGAAATAAATTTTATTATAATATACTTAGCAAGAGAGCCGATGGCTAGATGTAGCCTAGCCGCCGGCAAACCTTTAGTTACAAAGTAACGCCCGGTCTGTCAAGAGCGAGGGCGTTACTTTTTGCGTTTCACAATTTTAACTACAATTGATATAATAGCACAAAGCATGATTACGAATGTAAATAGCTCATTGTATGTAACCATAAAGTTTAGTCTTCGACTAAACTAAGCATGTACACAAAATGCAAAAAACGCATTTTGGCACTGATGCCCCATCGGCTCTCTTGGCAAGCCTATTAAATTAAAATTCGGTTTTTATCATATCACGGTTCAGCGCATCTTCCTGAGCTTTATTATTATTAATATTTCCCCAACTTATACCTTCGTAGTTACCTTCATAGTCTAACTCTTTGTATTGTCTTACTAAATCGACGATTACCTTATGCGGATATCTGATAGGTAACTCGGCAAATTCTTTCTCTTTATTAGTAATAACCAACACATCCGTAACAGCGGCAACCGCATCTAAATCATCAGTAATGATTTCATGTAAATGCGGTAATTTCGCCGCAATGAAATCCGCATTAGTGCCTGTCAGCTGCGAGATACGGACGTTCTTATCGTATATGTGTATTTCATATCCTTTTCCCAAAAGATTTTCTACCAAATCAACGCTGGGGCTTGAGCGCAAATCATCGGTTCCCGATTTAAAACTCAAGCCTAAAATGCCGATTTTACGTTTGCCTTTACTTTCGATAATCTCAATTGCTTTTTGCTTTTGTTGCTCATTGCTAATGCTTATTGCATTGATAACCGGAACATCAATATATAAATCATGGGCCAGTGTTTTAAGCGCCTTAGAATCCTTGGGCAGGCAGGATCCGCCATAAGCAAACCCCGGCTTTAGGTAGTAGGGGGAAAGATTTAGCTGCGTATCTTTGCAGAAAATTTCCATGACCTTGTGGCTGTCGATATCAAGTTCTTTACAAATATTTCCGATTTCATTACCGAATACTACCTTCAACGCATGAAAAGTGTTATTAACATATTTCATCATTTCGGCTACTGCTATATCTGTCGCAACGAACTCACCCGGGATATCTTTATATAATTCCGCAAATTTTCGCTTCGCCTCTTCATTATCGGTTCCAATCAAGGTAAACGGCGGATTCATGTAGTCCTGCACCGCTGTCCCTTCACGCAAAAACTCCGGGTTAGATACAATGGCAAAATCCTTGCCGCATTCCTTCCCCGAAATTTCAGCAATCAAATCGCCTACTTTTTTATTGGTACCCGGTAAGACTGTACTGCGGATGGCGATAATATGAAATGTCTCTTTATCCTTAAGTGCTTCACCAATCTGCTTGGCGACCGCATAAATATAGTTAAGGTTTAAATGACCTTCTTTACTGCTCGGGGTACCGACACAAATAAAGGAAATTTCGGATTGATGAACCGCATAATGAGAATCTAATGTCGCTTCTAACATTTTTTTCTCATGAGCTTCTTTGATTAACTCATCAATTTCTGCTTCGATGATGGTCGGGCGGCCTCTATTAATTAAATTTACTTTATTTTCCGAAATATCATTACCGATTACATAATGACCCAGTTTCGCTTGACATGCCGCACCAACACAACCGACATATCCAAGCCCCAAAATACTGATTCTCACTGATTATCTCCTAATGTACTATTTTTATTTTCATACTATGCTAATCCTCTTTCTCTCCCAATTAAACATAAGCTTTCTGCTTCCCTTCCAAAGTATAGCAAATAAAAGATATCATTTCAAGCTTTACTGTAATATGATTCAGCGAAATACGATTCCGTTTATCGAATATTAGTTATGAAATTACTCTTTGCAATTATTAATTTAGTGTAGTAAAATGTAGAATGTAAGAAAAATCGAGGTGCAAATGAGCAAAGTATCAATCGTAATTCCCGTATATTACAACGCCGACACATTAATACCGCTTTATCATGATATGAAGGCGAAAATTCTTGACAAGCTGGATTATGAGCTTGTTTTCGTTGATGATGGCTCAGGGGATGATTCATGGAATATTATGAATCAGATTAAAGAAATGGATAGCAACGTTGTTTTAGTTAAGCTATCGCGAAATTTCGGCGAACATGCCGCCTTGTTGGCGGGTTTGTCTACCAGTACGGGCGATTGCGCTGTTACGAAGCAGGCCGATTTGCAAGAAGATTCGGAAATTATTCTTGAAATGTACGAGCGCTGGAAGAATGGCTATAAAGTCGTTTTGGCGGTTCGGGAAAAACGGGACGAAGGATTTGTGAAGAAATTTTTTGCCCGCCTTTACTATATGTTAATCCGTTCATATGTCAATAAGCAAATGCCGCTGCAAGGTTGTGACTGCTATTTGCTTGACCGCCAAGTAATCGGTGTCTTAGAAATGCTGGACGAGCGTAATTCTTCTTTGACATTACAAGTTTTGTGGACAGGATTTAAAAGTGATAATGTCTATATCCACCGCCGAAACAGGGAAATCGGTAAATCAAGATGGACTCTCAAAAAGAAACTGCGCTTGGTTATGGATTCATTGATGAGCTTCTCAGAAGTTCCGATTCGGATTATGTCAGGTGTCGGTTTACTTTTCTTTATAATTGCTTGTGTATTGGCTGTTTTGGTCGTTTTAGAGTACTTTTTGCTGGGTACGCCAATGATTGGCTGGACATCTCTAATGTGCGTGGCTCTTCTGTCTTTCGGGATTATGATGCTGGCAATGGGGGTACTGGGCGAGTATATCTGGCGCACACTTGACGCTTCAAGGAATAGACCCCCCTTTTTGATTGATGAAATCAGGAAGTAGAGTTATTCTTCACACTGCATATAGCTAATAAAGATAATCCCGGTAAGCGAATACCGATTTTACTTAGGAATTTATTTATGGCGAAATCTACATTCAAGCAAGTTTTTAAGAATTGGGTAACAAAACCCTTTTCTTGATACTTCCAGCTTGCTGTTAAATATTCTTCGGGATCATACTTTTGCTTCTTAATTTTTTCCCATACTCTAAGCACAAATAATAATGTATAGAAGTGATATGTCTTAACGATTTCCAGACCGGGCACTTTAGCTATAGTCTCACGGAAGGTCTTACGGCTGTACCGTCTCAGATTTTTTATTAGTATATCATAGCCGGAAAACAGAAATGGGTACGCAGGGAGAGTAAAAAAGAAGTATCCGCCATCAATTGTTTTACTTACCATCTGATTAAGAAAAGCGGCATCATCTTCGATGTACTCAAGAGAATCCATCATTATCGCATAGTCGAACATCTCATTCACTTGGCTAAGATAATGGTATTTTGTTACATTTCCATCTTTGCCAATCTCTGCGTAAGCGATATCAACTGCATGTACCTCATCATTGGGAAATTGCTCACCGAGAACTTGATCAAAGTATAAGTCACCTGCTCCGATGTTGATATACTTTAATTTAGCTTTTTCTTTATGCATATTAGTAAGATAAGGCTTAATTATTTTAATAAATGATTTCGTTCGGCTTAATTCCCATGGATGTCTATTAAAAATGACGCCTTTTGTTTCATTAAGATCCATTGTAACCTCAAGGTGATATCCTTCGTTTCACTCAGGATGACAATTGCTTTACTTTATAGAATGTAACTACGTTATTAAATATAATATAAAGATGTAATTTAAGCAAGTCAAAAATAACGGTAACGAATGTTGCCGCTCAGGTAAAGTTGCATCAATAGATCGGATATCTTAGCTAAGAGATAATAGCAACTTTACAAAACGTGACAATTTCATTATAATTAGACATAAAAGGAGACTGCCATGCCGATTAAAACAAATGCTTCCGCTTCATCCGAAATATCAGCTTTGGAAACAGAAAATGCCCGCGTTTCATATGAAGCCGCTTTGGAAAGCATTGTTTTGCTGGAAAATGATGGTGCATTACCGATTAAAACAGGTAAAATTGCCCTCTATGGCAATGGCGCCTGGAAAACGCTGAAAGGCGGAACAGGAAGCGGCGAAGTCAATGAAAGACAGAGCATCTCAATTCAAAGCGGTCTCGAAAATTCCGGATTTACCGTCACGAACAAAAGCTGGCTTCATGATTATCGTGCTAAGTTCGGCATCGAAAAAAATAAACACCGTGAATTTGTTTCTAACAGGCTAAAAGAAGCGCTTCTTAAATTTCGTTTTGGAGCGGTTCAGGATATCATGGGTTTACACTTCAATCATCCCTATGGGCGGATGATGAATTTAGAAGACGTGGAAGAAAGTGCTTGCGACACTTGCCTTTATGTCCTATGCCGTCAGGCAGGCGAAGGCATGGATCGCAGTCCTGACGATTCGTCGTTTAACCCCTCTAAGGAAGAACTTGAGCAACTCCGCTTTTTAGCTAAGAATTATAAGAAAACAATTGTTGTCATAAATACAGGGGCTTTGATGAATTTAAGCCCGATTACAGAGATAAAAGGAATCAATGCCGTCATTTATATGGGGATGCTTGGCGGTTTGGGCGGTTTTGCTTTGTCGAATATCATCACAGGGAAAACGATTCCGTCAGGTCATTTGACGGCGACTTGGATGAAGTCTTATGACGATGTCCCTTTCGGGCGAACCTATGGCAAGCTGGCGAGCATCGCGGCCGAAGCCGATTATAAAGAAGGAATCTATGTCGGCTACCGCTATTACGACACCTTTAATGTCGCACCCCTTTATGAATTTGGTTATGGTAAAAGCTATACCACTTTTATGTTCCAATGTATGTCGGCGGTAGCCCAAAAAACCATCATCTCAATGCGTGTTTCCGTAACGAATACAGGCGGGGATTATGGCGGGCGCGAAGTGGTTCAGGTATATGCCTGCGGCCCTAAAGCGACCGAACGCCCTTACCAGCAACTGGTTGCTTTTGCCAAGTCCAAAACCCTTGCTCCCCAAACATCGGAAGAGCTTGAGTTAAGCTTTGATATCAAAGATTTAGCGCGTTATGACGAAACGACTAATACTTTTATTCTTGATGCGGGAGAATATGTGGTTCGAATCGGCAATTCCAGCCGTAATACCATCCCTTATGTCTCGGTTATGATTGCCGAAAATGTAATTATTTCCCGTCATCTTCCGCTAAACCGCGAGCGCCAACCAATTACGGAAATCGCTCATCCTGCCAATAAAGAAAGTAACGGGCATATGAACCGTTCCAAAAATTTCTTCTTAAAAGCTGATAATCGTGAACCGATTTTTCGCATAATTATTAAAGTCGATGAATTTTCAAGTCATGATTACACCGTCAGAATGGAAAATATTTATCAGGCGGAAAACTATCTTGATGATGAAAACGAAGACGTCGGCAATATTCTTAAGTCCTTGACGGTTAATGATTGTGTTGATGTGGTCGTCGGCGACGGACTTGATCTGGCGGGGAAAGAGCATGATTTTACCTGCCCGGGTGCCGCGGGTTATACAACTTCTAAGTTAACCGCTAAAGGTTTACAGAACATTGCTCTTTGTGACGGCCCTGCCGGAATCAGACTTCTAAAAACAGCGGCAATCAAAGGCAAAAAAATAAAACCGATGGAACCAACGATTTCCCTCTTCAAATATTTACCGAAAATCATCTTAAAAATAATGATGGGGAATCCTAAGAAAGATCAGCTTATTTATCAGTATACGACCGCTTTCCCTGCTGCCGCTACGCTTGCGCAATCTTGGAATACGGAACTGATGGAAGATGTCGGACGGGCGATCAGCAAAGAAATGACTGAGTATGGTGTAACATTTTGGCTGGCACCGGGGATGAATATTCATCGCAACCCTTTGTGCGGGAGAAACTTTGAATACTATAGCGAAGATCCCTTGCTCAGCGGAAAAATGGCGGCGGCGATTACCAAGGGCGTTGAGGCGACTCCCGGTAACTTCGTTACGCTCAAACATTTTTGCTGTAATAATCAGGAAACGGAACGCTTACATATGTCAAGCAACGTCGGTGAGCGGGCGTTGCGGGAGATTTATTTGCGCGGTTTCGAAATCGCTGTCCGCGAAGCTAACCCTACAGGGGTGATGACTTCTTATAATAAGTTAAATGGAATCTATACGTCCAATTTTTATGACCTTTTAACCAGAGTTCTCAGGCATGAATGGGGCTTCGATGGTGTCGTTATGACCGACTGGATGGCAACAATGAAAGATGCCGCCAATCCTGCGCTATGTCTTAAAAGCGGTAATGATTTGATAATGCCGGGGACGAATAGGGATAAGAAAATAATTCTTAAGGCGCTTAAGAAGGGGCGGATTAATGAAAATGATCTTCGCCGCAGTGCCGCCGCGGTGGTGAGGGCGATTGTTAGGGGGCGTTCATCTTCTTAATCTAAGTGCATTCAGAAGCACAGAAATGCTCGAAAAACTCATTGCCGCCGCCGCGATCATCGGTGATAAAAGCGGTCCGCCGAAAATATATAATAAACCTGCGGCAATCGGGATTCCTGCTACATTGTAGCCAAAAGCCCAGCACAAATTCTGCTTGATATTGCGAATCGTCGCTCGGGAAAGATTGATAGCGGTTCGGACGCTCATTAAGTCATAGTGAATCAAAACAATATCGGCACTTTCGATTGCGACATCTGTTCCGCTTCCCATCGCGATACCGATGTCAGCTTCCGCTAAAGCCGGAGCGTCATTGATACCATCTCCGACCATTGCGACTATTTTCCCTTGTGCCTTTATCTTTCTAATCGTTTCTGCTTTATCCCCCGGAAGTACTTCGGAAAGAATCTTCGTGATTCCGACTTGTTTAGCTATTGCATCCGCGGTGAGTTTATTATCTCCCGTAATCATAATTACCTCAATACCCATCTGACGGAGCCCGCTGATCGCTTCCAAACTATCCGCTTTCACCATGTCTGATACTCCGATAATACCCGCGGCTTTTTTATCTATGGCAATGTATATCGGCGTCTTACACTCCTCGGCTAACATATTATAGTCATCCTTAAGTTTGCTTAAGTCAATGCTATGATCGTCCATCAATTTAACATTCCCAATCAAAACATCTTCGCTGTTTATGCGGCAAGCAATTCCTTTTCCTATAATTGCATGAAAATCTGCAACCGAAAGTAAATCTATCTTTTCATCTTCTGCTTTACCGACAATTGCCGCGCCGAGCGGATGTTCGCTGTTTTTTTCGGCGGAAGCAGTATATTTGAGTATCTTCGCACGGTCAAATTCATCCGTGCAGATAATATTCGTTACCGCGGGCTTTCCGACTGTAATGGTTCCTGTTTTGTCAAAAACGATTGTTTTAATGCGATGGGCGATTTCAAGAGCTTCACCGCTTTTGATTAGGATGCCATTCTCCGCGCCTTTACCTGTGCCAACCATAATCGCCGTCGGCGTGGCAAGTCCAAGCGCACAGGGGCAGGCGATAACAAGTACAGATATAAATATCTTAAGCGAAAAAGCAAAATCTTTGGTCGCAATCAGCCAGCCAATTAAAGCCGTTACGGCGATTAAGAAAACAATCGGAACGAAAATCCCTGAGACTTTATCTGCTATTTTGGAAATAGGCGCCTTGTTTTCTTGTGCGGATTCGACGAGATTGATAATTTGTGCAAGGGCGGTGTCCTCGCCGACTTTTTCTGCTTTAAATTTAATAACTCCGTTTGTGTTAATCGTTGCGGCATAAACTTTGTCGCCGATTTTCTTAGTAACCGGCATACTTTCTCCCGTTAGCATGGCTTCGTCGATAACGCTGATACCATCTAGGATAACCCCGTCTACAGGGATTTTACTGCCCGGTTTAACGAAAATAATGTCGCCGACCAATACATCATCAATAGGGGTTTCTACCTCTTGTCCGTCTTTTATGACGATTGCTGTTTTCGGGCGCAGTCCGATTAGTTTTTCGATTGCCGCGCCTGTTTTTCCTTTTGAAATAGCTTCAAGGGTTTTTCCCAATAATATTAATGTGATGATTACCGCGGCTGTTTCGAAATATAATTGTTCGGCATATTCAGGCTTGCCGATAATAATTCGGTAAATGGCATATAGACTATAAATAAAAGCGGCGGATGTTCCCATGGCGATTAGGCTGTCCATATTAGGCGATTTATGGATGATTGCACGGAAGCCGCTTAGGTAAAATTTTCGCCCTGTAATAATGACCGGGACAGTCAATACAAGTTGCACAATGGCGAAATTAAGCGGATAGATATGAGGATTTAATATTTTCGGCAACGGTAAAGATAAGTCGAACGGCAACATATGCCCCATCGCCAGATAAAGTAATGGGATTGTGAATGTCAGGGCTATGATAAATTGAACCTTTAATGATTTTATTTCTTTTAGCTTGCGGAGCTTTTCTTGATTGTAAGAATCATTTCTCGGTTCTGCATAACCGAAGCCGATTTTTGTGATTGTGCGTTTGATAGTATCTATATCGGTTTTTTTCGGATCAAAAGTGAAGTTCATTTTTTCGGTGGAAATATTAACTGAGCAGTTTATTATACCGCTTAAGTCAATGATTTCCTTTTCCAGTTTAGCGGAACATGCCGCGCATGACATGCCTGTGATGTAGAGGGTTTGATTTTGCATATTGACATTATACATTAATTTACTATATATGGTAACTATTTGGCACATAATTTCTCTAAATTGACAAATAATAGTAGCACGTTAATATTATGTAATTGGAGGAAATTTAATGAAAGCAACCGGAATTGTAAGAAGAATAGATGACCTCGGTCGTATTGTTATACCCAAAGAAATCCGTAGAACGCTTAGAATTAGGGAATCTGACCCTCTGGAAATTTTTACCGACCGTGAAGGTGAGATTATTTTGAAAAAATATTCACCGATTGGTGAGATGGCTACATTTGCTAAGCAATATACCGAAAGTTTGGCGCAAGTATCGGGTCATGCCGCTTTGATTGCCGACCGCGATCAGTTTATCGCCGTGTCGGGCGGCTTTAAGCATGTCGTCGGCAAATCACTCAGCCGTGAGTTGGAAGAAAAAATAAATAATCGCGAATCAGTAATCGCTTCTCGCGGTGATAAGAATTTCATTATGATCTCAGGAGACATGACGGGTGAATACGAGCATCAGGCGATTGCTCCGATTATTTGCGAGGGTGATGTTATCGGTGCTGTTATCCTTCTGGAAAGCGATGCGAAGGCAAAGATGGGTGAAGTTGAGCAAAAATTAATCCAATCGGCGGCGGGCTTTTTGGGGCGTCAGATGGAAACTTGATGTTTGTTCTAAATATATCATGGAATTTTTATTAAGCAGGGAGATATAATGCTTCCTGCTTTTTAAATTATCTTTTCACAGTCTCACTTGTCCCGCTATATACTTATTATAAAGCAAAGTATGGAGATTATTTTTGGGAAAAGGATATTTGCAAGTTCAAACTTTCACCGCAAACGGAGTCGTTATTGTCGGTAAAGTATCAATAACAGTTTCAAATGAATTAGGTCAAGTGCTTTATGAAGTACAAACAGACGAAATGGGGCTCGCCCCAAAGCTTGCGCTGGATGCGCCTGATAAAAGATACATGGAAGAACCCGAAGCGCCCGTAAGACCATTTAGCTATTATAAGCTTATGGCACAAGCACCCGGATTTATAACTGTTGAATATCAAGACGTGATGATTTTCGATACGACGACATCAATTTTAAATATCGAAATGGATCCTGTTGTGGTCGAGCATGAAGATGCGATTGAGTATCGTCAAATCGGCGGTCACAAGCTTTATGAAACGACAGAACCTCAACAGGTAAGCGGGGAAACTGATGGAATTCTTTTTCCTGCTCCCAGAATTTTACCTGAAGTGACTATTCCCAATTTTATCCGAGTTCATCTGGGGCGGGAAGAGGCATCGGCGACGAATGTGTCGGTACCATTTATCACATACATTAAAAATGTAACTTCGCATGAAATTTTTGATGAATGGCCTGAGGAAGCAATCATTGCTAATGTGTATTGTATTGTTTCTTTGACGCTTAATCGTGTTTATACGGAATTTTACCGCAAAAGAGGGCGTAATTTCGATATTACCAGTGAAACGTATATGGATCAGAAATATGTTCATAATGGTATAATCGGTGCGAGAATCAGCGTTATTGTTGATCGGATTTTTAACAATTATCTCGCAATCGTCGGGCATAAAGAACCGTTCCTTTCACTATATAATGACGGGGTTAGGGTAAATATCCCGGGGCGTTTGTCACAATGGGGATCGTTCTATGATGCCAGAGACCGCGGTATGAATGCATGGCAGATTATCAAAAAGTATTATTCGCAAAATCTGGAACTGCGGGTTTGCAATCAATTCGGCGGCGTTTTGGAGTCGTATCCCGGGTATACCTTAACGCAAGGAAGCCGTGGGCAAGCCGTTAGAACGATGCAACTTTTCTTAAATCGGATTTTGGGGCGGTATACGAATCAGATAATCAATCCTGTTGACGGGATTTTCGGACCGCAAACGGCCACTTCGGTAAGGATGTTCCAACAAATTTATAATTTGCCACAAACAGGGACGATTGATCGCCGAACTTGGTATGAGATATCGCGGATTTATGCTGTTGAAAGGGCTTTGTGGGAAATGTATAGCGAAGGGCAACGGATCGGCATCGGGAAAACACCGCCGACGAAAATTACCCGCTTAGGGGATCAGGGCGCGCTTGTTGTGGAGTTGCAGTTTTTGTTAGACTTTAT
>WQST01000043.1 GCA_009787745.1 Lachnospiraceae bacterium | reverse complement strand
GGATGAAAGCGGTGACTGATGGGGCTCTTAACTCGGCAGGGGAAGCAATTACCCTTTGCATTGCGATGCTGGGGGTCATGGCTCTGTGGTCGGGCCTGATGGAAATCGCTCGCGTTTCGGGGTTGATTGCCCGTTTAACGAAGGGGATTTCCCCTTTTATCAATTTCATGTTCCCGCGTATCCCCGTGGGGCATAAAGCCCGCGAATATATTTCAACGAATATTATCGCGAATATTCTGGGGCTTGGCTGGGCGTGTACCCCTGCGGGCCTTAAGGCAATGGAAGAGTTAAGCAATCTTGAAAAAGAACGGACAGGGCGCCATCAGACCACTGCCAGCCGTGAGATGTGTACATTTTTAATTCTTAATATATCCTCACTTCAATTAATCCCCGTAAATATGATAGTTTATCGAACCCAGTACGGCAGCGCGAATGCGACGGTTATAATCATGCCTGCTATCATAGCAACTTTATTTAGCAGTATCGTTGCGATTATTTACTGCAAGATAATGGAAAAGCGGAGGTAGATTCATGCTAAATGTTCTGGCGAATATATCCGGTATTATTATACCCGTAATTATCTTTTACATCGTCGCATACGGGTTGATTAATAAATGCAATGTTTATGAAGTGTTTATTGCGGGAGCGAAAGACGGATTCAAAACGGTCTTGGGCATTATGCCGACATTGGTCGCCTTAATGGTGGCGGTCGGTGTATTAAGGGCATCGGGTTTTCTGGAGTTCCTTGGCCAACTGGTAGGCCGTTTAACCGATAATATCGGATTCCCGGCTCCGCTGGTTCCCGTTGTTTTGGTGAAGATGTTTTCTTCATCAGCCGCAACAGGGCTGGTTCTCGATATATTCAAAAATTTCGGACCCGATTCCCGCATTGGCATGATAACCTCGTTGATGATGAGTTGTACGGAAACGATTTTTTATACAATGTCAGTTTATTTCGTGGCGGCAAAAGTAACGAAAACAAGGTATACTCTGACGGGAGCATTAATCGCTACGCTGGCAGGAGTTTTCGCAAGTGTTATCCTCGCAGGGCTGATGAAAAACTTGTCGTAAAAAATTTTTGAAACCGTTACTAATTTTGACATATTAAATAAAAAAAGTTCGTTATAATATGTACCGTTATATATAGAAAATTTTGGAGCATATTATGCGTGAGAAAGAAACATTTATTAATATTTTGCCGGAGTATGGACGGCGGCGGTTATTGATGTTTGCAGATTCGATCAGGGATTTGGCGGCGTCATTTGGCGACCCCAGACCTTTGGATACGAATGAAACGACTCAAATAGCCGAAAATAGCAGTGAAACCCGCCGCGATATCCTGTGGCAGCGGCGGATGCAGGAAAATAAAATTTTGATGGCCGACCACTTACAGGAAGTCGCGCAAATTATGGCGCATGTAGCGGATGAATCCCGCCGGTTCACCCCTATTAATCAGCGCCGTTACAAGCAAATCGCCCATGCCCTAAAAGATATTAATTTACAGCTTAAAAATATTTATATAATGGAAAAAGAAAACGGGTTCATGGAACTGTCTTTACAGATACGAAGCAGTAAGGGCGGAAATGTCGTAACGGTTGAGGAAATCGGCGACATTATTTCGGTATTGCTCAATAAGAGATTGACTCCATCAGTCAATAACCCGTTTTTTATCGACCAAGAATTAAAGACTTTTTACTATGTTGAAACTCCGCGTTTTCATGTGCTGACAGGTTCCGCTGTTGCGGTAAAAGAAAACGAGAAGATTTCCGGCGATAATTACGCGATTTTTGAAACGGAGCCGGGGGCATATTCGATGATTATTTCCGATGGTATGGGCTCGGGAAAAAAAGCTTCAACCGACAGTCAGATGATTGTTGAACTAATGCAGAAATTCATCGAAACAGGGTACAAAAAAGAGATGGCAATCCAAATGATCAATAGCGTCCTTCTCGCAGGGCCCGAAGCGGGAAATATGTCAACGATGGATTTTTGTACGGTTGACCTTTATACGGGAACATGTGAATTGCTAAAAATAGGTTCGGCGCCGACTTATATTAAGCGTGAAAATCTCGTTGAACGGATTTCCGCGGGAAATCTGCCGCTGGGGATATTTAACCGTCCCGATATGGATGTCAATTGCCGGCGGTTACAAGACGGCGACTATATAATTATGATTTCCGACGGGGTGCTTGATGCTTTATCGCAGGGTATCGGTGAAGATATGATGGCGGAACTTATCAGCGGAACGGATCTAAAGAACCCGAATGAAATAGCGAATGCCATGCTCAATTTTTGTATTCGCCAAAGCAAAGGTAAGGTCAGGGATGATATGACGGTTTTGGTAATGGGATTGTGGGAGTATAATTCCGAGGTGTCTTGATTTTCTTTTACCCTTCCGTTATATTATAGATATGTATGAGCGTGTTAAAGCATATATCATAAAAAATAAAATGGTCGAAATCGGCGACCATGTCGTCGTCGGGGTTTCGGGAGGTGCGGATTCTGTTTGCCTCCTTTTTATTTTACTCGCCCTAATAAAGGAAATACCTTTTACCATAGAAGCGGCACATATCAATCATCTGCTTCGAAAAGAAGCTGATGAGGATATGGATTTCGTAAAAGATTTATGTGAAGAGCTGGGGGTACCGCTTAGGGTTTTTACAGAGAATATCAAGGAGTTGGCGAAGAAGAGGCGTGTCGGGATTGAAGAAGCTGCCCGTGATTATCGCTATGCGTGTTTTAATGAGGCAGTTAGTCATAATAAGGGAAAAATTGCCGTAGCACATCATCAGGACGATAATGCTGAGACCGTTATTTTTAATCTTTTTCGCGGCAGCGGCCTAAAAGGGCTTTCGGGAATCAGTGCGGTGCGGGATAAGATAATCCGCCCGCTTTTATGCTGTAACAGGCGAGAAATAGAAGCATATCTGGAATGTCAAAAGATTACTTATATAACAGATGCAACAAATAGCGAAGATATTTATGCCCGCAACCGCATTCGCCGTCATATTATCCCGATTGCTAACGGGATTAACTCAGAAGCGGTTATGCATATCGCGAAAACAGCGGAACTTATCCGCGAAACAGAATGTTATCTGCAAAAACATACGAAAGCCGCTTTTAATGAATGCGCTACACATTCAGAAACGCAAATTGCGATTAATCTGACGAAATTTACGGGCTATGAGCGATTAATCCAAAAGCGTATTTTACTTTTGGCGATAGGGGAATTAAGTTCGGAATGCCGTGATATTTCCGCCTGTCATGTTGACGGTATTTTAAAGATTATTGACGGCGGCGGCAGCCGGAGGGTGGATTTGCCCGGAAAAATTGTTGCGATTAAGGAGTATGACACGCTTGTCATTATTAATCATACCGCCGAACCGCATTTTAAGAGTACCGATATTCAAATCACTTTTAATAAAATCCATGGTAATAAAGAGGAAATCACAATTCCTGACCTAGGAATTTTGCTTTATTTCACCTTCCCCTACCAAAAAAATGAAAATATTCCGCAAAAAACATATACGAAATGGTTTGATTATGATAAAATAACATCGTGTCTTATCTTTCGGCGGCGAAAACAGGATGATTATTTGATAATCAATCAAGCGGGACAGCATAAGAGATTAAAGGATTATCTGATCAATGAGAAGATACCGAAGGCGGCGCGTGATAAGCTATATGTATTAGCGGACGGCTCCCACATCGTCTGGGTGCCCGGTCTGCGTATTAGTGAAGAGTACAAAGTTACGTCTTTTACGGAAACTGTGCTGGCGTGTACACTTAAGCTTAATGAGTAATATTACATCAAGAGGAATAGTAATGTCTGAGAAAATTAAAGTCTTATTATCAGAAGATTCGGTTGATAAAAGAATTCAGGAAATAGGCGAACAAATCAGTAAGGATTACGAAGGAAAACAAGTACATTTAGTTTGTGTACTTAAAGGCGGCGCTTTCTTTATGTGCGAACTGGCAAAGCGCATCACGATTCCGGTTTCCATCGACTATATGGCGGTTTCCAGTTATGGCGGGGCGACTGCTTCCAGCGGGGTGGTGCGGATTATTAAAGACCTTGATGAAACATTAGAAGGAAAAGATGTGATCGTCGTTGAAGATATAGTGGATTCAGGGAATACCCTTAATTATTTGCTCGGTTTATTAAAGGAAAGAAAACCCGCGTCACTTAAGCTTTGCACACTACTTGATAAGCCTGAGCGCCGAGTCGTTGATGTTTTTGTGGACTATACGGGTTTTGCGATACCTGATGAATTTGTCGTTGGTTATGGTCTTGATTATGATCAGAAATATCGTAACCTTCCTTTTATCGGTGTAATAGAAATAATTTAAATAATTTAATCTAATACTTATATGATGCAGGGATTAACATGACAGGCTGCATGGATAGGAGTCATCTTGAAAAGCAATCGTAATTATAATTTATATTTTATCGTTATCATAGGGCTGGTATTTCTGGCTACTTTTATCGGAACCCTGAATAACAATGAAGGGACGATGGATAGGGGGCAGCTGATAGAAGCGCTGGAAAAAGCAGAAGTCGTTAGAGTCACGATTTTGCCGAATCAGCAAACCCCGACAGGAGAATTAACGGTTATCTTAAGAAATAATGAACGCAGGATTTTGTATGCCGTTGATGTCCATGAATATGAGCAAATCATATTAAGCTACGGCTTAATTCCCGAAGTCCTTAAGGTACCTACTGATAGTTGGTTTAAAACCAGTATTTTACCGATATTGTTGGTAGTGATTGTTATCGCCTTTTTCTTCGTTATGATGAATAACCAAAATAACGGCGGCAGTGGAAACCGAATGATGAATTTCGGTAAAAGCCGTGCCCGTTTAGCCGAAAATGACGGGAAGATTACATTAAATGATGTCGCCGGACTAAAAGAAGAAAAAGAGGATTTGGAAGAAATCGTTGAATTTCTTAAAGAACCGGCGAAGTTCGCCGCTCTCGGTGCGCGTATCCCGAAAGGAATCCTTTTGGAAGGCGCTCCCGGAACAGGAAAAACCCTTTTGGCTAAAGCAATCGCCGGGGAAGCAGGCGTACCGTTTTTTACCATTTCAGGTTCGGATTTCGTTGAAATGTTCGTCGGTGTCGGTGCTTCACGTGTTCGTGATTTGTTTGAAGAAGCGAAGCGGAACGCCCCTTGTATTATCTTTATTGATGAAATTGATGCTGTCGCCAGACGCCGCGGCACGGGACTTGGCGGCGGTCATGATGAGCGTGAGCAAACCCTAAATCAGTTATTGGTTGAAATGGATGGTTTCGGTGTCAACGAAGGGATTATTGTTTTAGCCGCGACTAACCGCGTTGATATCCTTGACCCGGCAATTTTACGCCCGGGCCGTTTTGACCGTAAAGTCAGCGTTAATCGTCCTGATATCGGCGGCCGTGAAGATATCCTTAAGATACACGCCAAGAATAAACCATTGGCTGATGATGTAGACTTAAAGCAAGTGGCACAAACCACTGCCGGATTTACCGGAGCGGATTTAGAAAACTTATTAAATGAAGCCGCGATCAAAGCGGCGAAAAATAACCGCGGTTTCGTTGTTCAGGAAGATATCAAGCAATCATTCATAAAAGTTGGTATCGGCGGAGAAAAGAAAAGCCGTGTCATAAGTGAAAAAGAAAAGCGCATTACGGCATATCATGAAGCAGGCCATGCGATTTTGTTCCATGAACTGCCTGATGTCGGTCCGGTTCATATCGTTTCGGTAATTCCGACCGGACTTGGCGCGGCAGGTTACACTATGCCGCTTCCCGAACGTGACGATGTCCATATCACGAAGGGCAAAATGGAACAGGACATCATGGTAAGCTTAGGCGGGCGAATCGCCGAGGAGTTAGTGTTTGACGATATTACCGCAGGTGCTTCCAGTGACATTAAAAAGGCTACGCAAACAGCCAGGGCAATGGTCACAAGATTCGGGATGTCGGATAAAATCGGAACGATCAATTACTCCGACGACGACAATGAAGTTTTTATCGGCCGGGACTTAGCTCATACGAAGAGTTATTCAGATGATATGGCATATGAAATCGATCTTGAAGTGAAAAGTATTATTACGGCATGTTATGAGAAAGCTCGTGATATAATTAAGAATCGCCGTGATATTCTTGATCGGTGTGTTGAGCTTTTAATGGAAAAAGAACGGATATCCAGAGAAGAGTTTGAGGGGCTTTACGAAGCGGTTCAACTCTGATTTTGTGCAAAAACAGCACAAAATAACCTCGCGGAATCGTGGCGCATGAACAGTAACAATAAAAACATAATTATGAAGTGGTGGTAACATCATTATGGATTTCAATAAAGCTTTTCGTGCTGAACAAAGCAATCATTATATATCGACAATGCGGCCGCTCTTTAATCGCCGTGCTCTTTTTAGTGATATGACAGAAGACTTTGTGTCGCCGATGGAACCTAATGCATTCGGTAAAGTGACAATCCGTTTCCGCACTGAAAAAAATAATGTCGATAAAGTTTATTTGTGTTCCGATGCCGATAAGAACCTAATGGTAAAAACGGAAACGAATGAACTTTTTGATTATTACAGTATCGAAATTCAGCTTAATGATACGGCATACTGCTACTATTTTGAGATTCATGCCGGAAAAATATCTTGCTTTTACGATCGCCGCGGTGTGGCTTTGGAATTGGAACCGCATTTTATGCTTCGTATTATCCCGGGTTTCAAAACCCCTGATTGGGCAAAAGGCGCGGTGATATACCAAATCTATATTGACCGCTTCTGTAACGGCGACCCCTCTAACGATGTCCTGACAAGTGAATATGAATATGTCGGCGGACATACCGAACGTGTGGAAGATTGGAATAAATATCCCGCAAGTATGGGTGTGCGCGAGTTTTATGGCGGCGATTTACAGGGTGTTCTTGATAAGCTTGATTATCTTGAAGATTTAGGTATCGACGTCATTTATTTTAACCCGCTCTTCGTTTCGCCGTCTAATCACAAATATGATATCCAAGATTATGACAGCATTGACCCGCATATCGGAAAAATCATCGTTGATGAAGGTGAACTTTTACCGCAAGGTGCAAAAGAAAATCGCTTTGCTTCCCGCTATATCAACCGGGTGAGCAGAAAAGAAAACTTAGATGCCAGCAATATGCTTTTCGCCAAAGTC
Source organism: Lachnospiraceae bacterium (assembly GCA_009787745.1). Taxonomy (GTDB): domain Bacteria; phylum Bacillota; class Clostridia; order Lachnospirales; family Lachnospiraceae; genus UBA935. Next base: position 6,462 of record WQST01000043.1, on the reverse strand, counting down.
GTTGAAGAGGCACATAAAAGAGGGATGAAAGTCATTCTTGACGGTGTTTTTAATCACTGCGGGTCTTTTAACAAGTGGATTGACCGTGAGCGGATTTATGAGAATGCCCTCGGTTATGAAAAAGGTGCATATATTGATATAAACAGCCCTTATCATGATTATTTCGATTTTATGGGCAGTAATAATTGGCCTTATAACGGACAATATGATGGATGGTGGGGTTTTGATACATTACCGAAGCTTAACTATGAAGGGTCAAGGGATTTATTTCATTATGTCATGAATATTGCCGCCAAATGGGTTTCGCCGCCTTATAACGCTGACGGTTGGCGCTTAGATGTGGCGGCTGATCTGGGACATTCACCAGAATACAATCATTATTTCTGGAAAGAGTTCCGTAAAACGGTAAAGCGTGCCAATGCCGATGCCATTATCCTTGCCGAACATTACGGCAGTGCGGCGGAATGGCTAAAAGGTGATGAATGGGATACAGTCATGAACTATGATGCTTTCATGGAACCGATTACATGGTTTTTGACGGGAATGGAAAAGCATAGCGACGACTATCGCCATGACCTGCTTGGAAATGCCGACAGTTTTTGGGGTGCGATGCGGACACATATGGCGACTTTTTCGATGCCGTCGTTACTGGTTGCAATGAATGAATTATCGAACCACGACCATTCCCGCTTTTTGACCCGAACGAACAGAAAAGTAGGCAGAACGAATAATTTAGGTCCGGAAGCGGCTAATCACAATATCAATAAAGCGATTTTACGCGAAGCAGTGGTTATGCAGATGACATGGCCCGGCGCCCCGACTATTTATTACGGTGATGAGGCAGGTTTATGCGGGTTTACCGACCCTGATAACCGCCGCACCTATCCCTGGGGGAATGAAGACCATGTCATGATTGCCTTGCACCGCGAAATGATTAGGATTCACAAAGAGAATAAAGAATTTTTGAACGGTTCAATGAAGCCGCTGGAGGGAAATCATAATCTGATTGCCTATGCGCGCTTTAACCTAAAGGATGTTTCCGTGGTCATAATTAATAACAATGATTTCGAAGTCGGAAAAGAAATCACGGTCTGGCATCTCGGCGTCAAGCGTCAAGCGACAATGAAACGTCTGATTTTGACCGACGAATCAGGATTCAATGTCGAAAAAATTAATTATCATGTTATGTCAGGTAAGGTAACAGTTGTTATGCCGCCTTATTCGGCACTGGTAATCCGTTATCAAAAAGAAGAAAAGAAGCCGGCCAAAAAAGAGAAAAATGATACTGTATATTACGAATAAGATATAAAATAGCTGTTGTTTACGGTTTACCGCAACAACATAAAGCAGGAAAATATTGCGCAACTTTTTTACGTCAGAAAAAGAATATCAGCGGATGAGAGCCTTAGAAATACTTTTGATTATGATTTTATTACTGAATAATTTCATTTTCGACGGTACCGTAAAAGGTGTTGTTAATGTTGCGGTCTTTATTCTGTTTATAATACTTCTATATATTCACGGTAAGAAATTTCTTGATATTAAAGAGCATAATGCCCATCTAAATGAACAAAATATTGACCTTAGTAACCAAGTCAATAACCTGAGTGATCAAAGCGCCAGAATGGAACTGATGTTGTCAATGACACCGGGGCTTATGGTTGAAAATTTGGACGACAGCAATCAGGTTCGGATTGAGGGTAATATAACCGCCCGCTTTGGTTTGGTTTCAGGGCTTATGGAAAAAGAAAAATTCCTTAAACTGATTCATCCGTCTGATTTCATCCAATATGTCCTGAATTATGGCAAAATGGGAGATGGAACCTATACTGACAGTGATGAAGTAAGGGTCGAAATCCGCCTTCTGACAGATGAGGGTAATTATATTTGGACTGATTGTTTATTTTCTGCTTTAACGACATCAGAGGGCATAAAAAGAATTGTTTGTACTTTTAATGACATAGATGCGCAAAAACAAAAAATAAAGGAACATGGCAACATAATTCAGAGTTTGAGTAATCAATATACAACTTTGATTATTGTTGATCTAATCAAAAATACGTATGATGTTATCAAGGATGAAAGGGGGTTTGAGCGGAGAATCCCTGAAAAGGGGAAATATACCCGTTTAAATCGGATTTTCTTCGGTACCAGAGTTCCGGCAGACGATCGTATTGCCCTTACCGAACAACTTACGCTTGATAATATCGTGGCTCATCTTTCGCCGATAACACCTGTTATGGAAATTGAATACAGACGTAATCTTGAGAAGAGGCTCGAAGAAAGATGGGAGCGTTTAACAATTGTTTTAGTTGCGGAAGAAGATGATAAAGCAACGATGGCGATGCTTTGCATCAATGACATCAGTGAACAAAAGAGGCAGGAAATAAGAAACCGCCAAATTATTCAGGAAGCGATGATGGCGGCGAACCAAGCCAATAATGCCAAAAGTGATTTCCTGTCACGGATGTCTCATGATATCAGAACCCCGCTTAATGCGATTATTGGTATGTCAGGGATTGCCAACAAAAATATCAATGATTCGCTAAGATTAAAAGATTGCCTCAAAAAAATTGATAACGCCGGTAAGCATCTTCTGGCTCTTGTTAATGAAATTCTTGATATGAGCAGGATTGAAAGCGGCCGTTTCACTATTATTACGGAAGAAATTAACCTGGCGGACTTAATCCGCAATATTTATTCAATCGTCGAAAATTTGGCTGAACAGCGTAATCATAAGCTTAAGTTTATTACCGATGATTTATTGCATTTGCGGATTTTTGGTGATCATTCCCGGATTCAGCAAATTTTGATGAATTTATTATCAAATGCCGTCAAATATACTCCGAATGGTGGTGAGATCGTTTTTACCGCGATAGAAGAGCCGGGGGAAAATGAAGTCAGTATTTACAAATTTATTGTCGAAGATAACGGCATTGGGATGTCGCCCGAGTATATTACCGAACTTTATGAGCCGTTCACTAGGGTTGATGATTCGCGTACCAGTAAAATCGAAGGTACGGGGCTGGGGATGGCGATTGTCAAAAATTTGGTTTTGTTGATGAATGGCGATATCGAGGTCGAGAGTGAAGTTTCGCGTGGCACCAAATTCACGGTAACATTGCCGCTTTTGCATACTAAGCGGATTGATGATGTTAAGATAAAAGAGGTTGGCAATAACACCGATTTTTCAGGCAAGCGGATACTTATGGTTGAAGATAATGAGTTAAATATGGAAATAGCCGTTGATTTATTGGAAATGACGGGAGTAACCGTAGAGGCGGCGGAAAATGGGCTGATTGCCGTTAATATGGTAAAGGATCATGTTGAGAATTATTATGACCTTATTTTTATGGATGTGCAAATGCCGATTATGAATGGTTATGAAGCGACGAAGGCGATTCGCGGGCTTGGGCGCAGGGATACGCTTCGATTACCGATTATCGCGATTACGGCAAATGCTTTCACGGAGGACATCGAGCGGACAAAAGAAGCAGGAATGAACGACCATGTAGCAAAACCGATTAATTTTGCCCAGATTCTTGCGGTTATGAACACATACATTGTATGAAACAATCATAAACTGTACAAAGTGTCACAAATTACGCTTGAAGAATGAAAATAATTTGTGAAAAAGGAAATAATCAGACCCACGTAAAGATAAAAAATAAATTGATTATAAAGTTTTTCCTTAGTTAGACGATATAGAGTGTAACAATCAACTTCATTCTTCTACAAAAGAATAGGAGCAAATATGACAAGAAAAATATAATGTGCTGCTTAGATTACGAATCTAAGCAGCACATTCCAATTGCGGGGGTAAATGAGTGCTTGAAAAGCCCGTAATATACGCGGTTGCGGTGTTGTTGGTGAAAATAAAAAGAGCGACCGTTAAGCCGCTCTTGATGGCAGTAGAATAAAAAAATTGTCTTTGACATATTGTGAAATAATGATATAATATACTTAACGAGAGAGCCGATAGCTAGATACGCCTAGCCAACCGGCAAATGATTTGTTACAAAGTAACGCCTTATCCGTCAAGATTGAGGGCGTTACTTTTTGCGTTTAACGAATTTTACAACTATAGTTATAACAGCGCAAAGCATAATTACAAAGGTGAAGAATTCATCATATGTAACCATCGGCACCAGCTCCCTTCCTTTTGCAAGTTCGGCGGCTGACGTATCGCCCCATCGGCTCTCCGGGTAAGTATATTATATTGTCAATGTACCGCTACCGGCATCATGCCATTAACACTTCACAAAATATTCCGCAAGCGTCCTTTGTTTCTTTAGAGGGCGTGAGATAATGTATGCGATCTCAAAGTCTATCATGCTATGGACAATCGTTCCGAATCCGACCAGCATAATGACGGACATAAAGTAGCCCCTTTCGACAAAGGCTGTGCTTAAATTGCCGCCGAAGTAGAAAAAGCTTATCACAATAACCTCTGCGGCGGCATGGATTATGGCAATTACGAAAGAGAAAATTCTAAGCCCAAACGGGGAAGGTTTCTCATTAATCATTCTATGCAGGTATAACGCCCCCAAAAAGGCGAAAATTACATGAGTAGCCGCCCTTAACACAATTTCTATCGGAAAACCGCCCATTAAAAAGCCGAAAGTCGTTCCGACCGCAACCGAAACGGCGACAGCCGGAGATATAAACATAGCAATAAATATCGCGACATGGCTTGCTAAAGTATACGAAGCAGGCGGTATAAGTATTTTTATCGGAGAAAATATCGGGATAATTATCCCGATTGCGATTAATAAACCTGACATAGTTAATTTAATGATGCGTTCGTTTTTCATATGACCTCCGGTATTTATCGAACTTAATCCGGCGTTCTGTGCCGATTTAGAATAACCCTTATTTACGATACAAGGAAATCTTTTTTTTGTCAAGAACCAACGACTTTGATTATATCAAAGAACGGCTTGCCGTAAGCAGTAACATTTGTTAAACTCATTTTATGAGATTTTTACTTGTTGCGATAAACGCAAAATATATTCATACTAACGCGGCTGTTTATGGGATTAAAAGCTATATTGATGAAAATACGGCTTTACTTCATGACGGCACCGGTGGCCGCATCGATATAGCTGAATTTACAATCAATAACGACGCGATTGAAATATTAGCGGATATATATCAGAGAAAACCTGATATAATCGCTTTTTCTTGCTATATTTGGAATTGGGAGACAATTAGGCGCCTGCTTATCGAAATTCCTAAAATCATGCCTTCGGCGCCGATATTCTTAGGGGGGCCTGAGGTATCCTATAACGGTGAAGAAGTCCTTAAGCGTTTTCCGGCGGTAACGGCAATTGTTATCGGTGAAGGTGAGCAGACTTGTCTGGATTTATTTATCCTATGCTCTAAAAGCATTGAAACCGATGCTATTAAATTAGGATTAGCGCGAATAGACGGAATTGTTTACCGCTCTTTAAATAATCAAATCAATAAAACATCCGCTCGCGAATTGCTTGACTTAAATATCCTTTCTTTCCCGTATTCAGAATTATCGGGTGAAAATTTAAGTGATCGGATTATTTACTACGAATCATCCCGCGGATGCCCATTTCGTTGCTCATATTGTCTTTCGGGAACAAGTGGGATTGTGCGCTTCAAAGCTACTAAAAAAATTGAAGAAGAACTATCAGTCATTCTCGCTCACGAAGTAGCGCAAATTAAATTCGTCGATCGAACTTTTAATATTAATCAGGAACATTCGTTGGCAATATGGCGTTTTATCCGAGATCATGACAACGGAATCACGAATTTTCATTTCGAAATAGCGGCTGATCTTTTAACTGACGAAGCAATCGAAATATTGAAAAGCTTTCGCCCGGGATTAGTGCAACTGGAAATCGGTGTCCAATCTACTCATGCGAAGACACTTGAATGTATCAAACGGAGGATGGATTTTGCAAAAGTAAAGAAAGTAGTTAAAGCTCTCCGTGTAAATCGCAATGTTCACTTACACCTTGATTTGATTGCAGGACTGCCGTATGAGGATTATGAAACGTTTTCGAATTCTTTTAGCGAGGTCTATGCTTTAAAAGCGGAAAAATTACAATTGGGCTTCTTAAAGGTATTACCCGGGACTCAGATTAGGCAAGATGCAAAGGAGTTTGGCATTGTTTATGAGGAAGCACCGCCTTATCAGGTTTTATGTACGAAATGGATTGATTTTAGCTTTATGAGGCGCTTGCACCGAATTGAAGATGTCTTGGGTATTTTTTATAATACGAATCAATTTACTAACACGATTGCCGTTTTGGGAAGGGCATTTGATAACGCCTTTCAGATGTATGAAAAACTCGCTGATTTCTTTAATGAAAAAGACTATTTTCGAAAAACGCCTGCGCGTGTTTTTCGTTATCAGGCGTTGCTTGATTTCGCGCATGTATATGACGCGAAAAATATCACATGTTATCAAGAATTATTGACTCATGA
>WQST01000042.1 GCA_009787745.1 Lachnospiraceae bacterium | reverse complement strand
TTAAGAAGCCCGTTTTTGAGAAGGTATGGTTCATAAACATCTTCAATGGTTCCTGCATCTTCGCCGACAGCGGCGGCAAGTGTATCAAGCCCAACAGGGCCGCCTTTAAACTGATTAATAAGGGTGAGCAACAGATTCCTGTCGATATGATCAAGACCGAGTTTATCTACATCCAAAAGGTCAAGGGCAGTGACCGCGACTTCTTTGGTAATGACACCGTCGAATTTTACCTGCGCGAAATCGCGGACGCGCTTTAAGATACGGTTCGCCAACCGAGGGGTACCGCGGCTGCGGCGTGCCAACTCTTCCGCTCCGTCAACCATGATTTTTACTTTCAGAATCTGTGCGGAGTGGATTATAATCGACCTTAGCTCATCAACCGTATAAAATTCCAGACGATGAATCACGCCAAAGCGGTCGCGGAGCGGCGCGGTTAACAGCCCCGCCCTGGTAGTTGCGCCGACTAGGGTAAACTTAGGTAAATCCAAGCGGATGGAACGGGCGGAAGCGCCTTTTCCAATCATAATATCAATACAATAATCCTCCATCGCGGGATACAGCACTTCTTCAACTTGCCGATTAAGGCGGTGTATTTCGTCAACGAAAAGCAGGTCGCCTTCTTTCAGGTTGTTAAGAATCGCCGCCATTTCACCCGGTTTTTCGATCGCGGGGCCGCTGGTGACTTTCATATTAACACCCATTTCGATCGCGATAATTCCTGCTAATGTCGTTTTGCCTAAGCCCGGCGGCCCATAGAATAAGACATGGTCAAGGGGGTCATTTCGCTGTTTCGCCGCTTCCATGTAGATTTTCAGGTTTTCTTTTACCTTCATCTGTCCGATATAGTCATCTAATTTCTGCGGGCGCAGTGAACCTTCTATTTTAATGTCTTCTTCTTTTATGTTCGTTTCAATTATTCTTCCTGACATGCTTCACCTGTTTTAGTTTGTCGTAGGCAATGTTTAGGTTTTTCATTGCGGATTACATAACCTTAATTTAGAACAAATTCTTAAGCGCTGCTTTAAGAATCGTTTCTGTGTCCATATCTTCTGTATCGGTATCGACTTTTTTGACCGCTTTTAAAGCTTCGGTTGCACCATAACCCAGCGCTACCAATGCTTCGACCGCTTCGTTCTTCGCCCCGTTAGGAAGGGCGGCACTGCCGATGCTTCCATATGAACGCATCTCATCGGCTCTAAATGTATCTTCCGGCGATACTTTCCCGCGTAAATCAAGGATAACCCGCTCCGCCGTCCGCGTGCCGATCCCCGGTGCTTTCGAAATCGCTTTCGCGTCGCCTGAAATAATCGCGAAACGAAGGTCGTCGGCACTCATTACGGAAAGAACCGCCAACCCGCCTTTTGGTCCGATTCCGCTGACGGATATTAATTGCTTGAAAATCTCCATATCATCTCGGGTCAAGAATCCGTACAGCTGAAACAAATCTTCACGAACATGAGTATATGTATAAAGACGTACCGTCTGCCCGATCCCGGGCAAAAGATTCACCGTCCCTGTCGATATCTTCACTTCATAACCGATACTGCCCGTATCAATCACGACATTATCTTCATAAATAGCCGCTATTTCACCTTTCACAAATGCGATCATGAATTTCTCCTACTACAATTAAGTAAATACAATTAAGTAAAAATACTTGCTACTAATTCAATATAACACATTCGAACATATGTTTCAAGCGGTAAAATTTAATTACTTATCTTGTTAACAGCGTAGTACATGCAACTCATGCAAAGCCCTTGTTGCGGCGACGTATAGTAATTTTGCTTCTTTGGGGCCGGCGATTTTTTCAATTTTTTGCGGATTCCATAAGATAACGACATCAAATTCAAGCCCTTTCGTTAACCGAATCGGATATACAACATCTCCTGCAACCAATCCCCGCACTTTCTCCGCCTCTTTATCATCATGGCATATCACCGCCGCAGTCTGATAGCCCCGCTCATAGCTTTCTTCAAGCAACTTACCGGCCCTCTCCGCCATCTCCCCGATACTCCAATACTCTTCCTCCGACACAGCGCTTCCATGCCTGATAACAGGCGTTATTTTGTACCGGCCCGCCGACGCTCTTTCCAGAACCCTTCCTGCATACTGCGAAATTTCGATCGTATTACGGTAACTTTTAGCCAAAATATTAAATTTATCTTTTTCCCCTGTCAGAAAAAATGATCTTATTTCATCCCAGTCATTCATCCCTGCTTCATAATTAATGTTCTGACTGACATCACCCATAATCGTAAAATAACATTCAGGCAACACCTGCTTAAGCACATAATAAATCCCGCTGCCAAAATCCTGCGCTTCATCAATAAATAAAAGTCCGAATTCCTCATTCGGCCCTTTTTGAAAAATACGGTAGTAAATTAAAACCATTGCCGCAACATCATAAATATCAAAGAAACCCTTACGCAGATTAAAAAGATGTGCTTTCTCATCATCATTTAACGCCGTTCCCAAAAACTCTAAATAAAGCTCAATAACACTAATCTTCGGAAATTTCCCCGTACAAAAGCGGTTATATTCCTTTCTCTTCTTATCGATATCCTGTTTTTCAAACTGCCCTGTAAATGATTTTATCCGTGATAATATCCGCTCATCCATCGCCATTAGCAAACGGTATGCCGAATAGTCAGGGCGGTCATTATATAATGTCTCATTACTGCTTTTCGTTAAAAGCACTCCCAGACTTATATCTTTTACCGCATCCGTTTTCACCAAGCTACTTTTTCGGGCGGCCAAAAAATGCTCCAGTTCTTTAACAAAAGAGTAATTGCTCCGTCGCCCTGAATCAGGTGTTTCTTCCAATATCTTATATTTACTCTTCCACTCTTTTCCAAGCAGATGAACGAACAGTTCATCCATCCGCATTTTTTTCGTTTGATTTACATCAAGTTCAGGTAAACCACCGGTGATATAGTTAAGCAACAAATCATTAGAGCCGATTACGCAAAATTCATTCGGTTCAAACCGCTCTTTATAATTAAATAAAATATAGGACATCCTATGTATTGCCACCGTTGTTTTACCGCTCCCCGCGACCCCCTGGACGATGATATTGGCGAATGGCGACTCCCTGATAACCGCGTTTTGCTCTTTCTGGATGGTGGCGATTATTTCCCCAAGGACGGCATCTCTGTTTTGGGACAAATATTTGATCAAAAGCTCATCACTAGCAGCGACGTCACTGTCATAATAACCATTAAAATTTCCGTTCTCAATATCGTAAGTCCGTTTGAGATGTAAATCGACCAAGGCGACGTTTTCGTATTCTGCGCTTTTCGGTTGGTTTTTGCGCCCCGTCATATCAGGGAGCGGGTAAGAGCCGTGACCGATTTCGTTTTCATAGTAGATACTCGATACGGGTGCGCGCCAGTCGGCGATTAGCATATCGGTACGGTTTTTGTAAATGCCATTTTTGCCGATGTAAAGTGATTCTTCTTTTTTAAAGCCGATATCGGTGAAATCAATGCGCCCGAAATATGGGCGAAGTAAAGCTAATTTATTTTTGCGAAGCTGATTTTCTGCATGTTCAGAAAGACTGCGCGAAGTTATCATACGGTCATATAGTTCGATATCGCCGTTTTGCATAGCACTGAATAGTTCCCGTGTTTCCTCGCGATACTTATCATACTCAGTTTCATATGCGGCAGTATTTTCTTCGATTACTTTAATGACGGAATCGAAAAAATCTGTTTCTGCGATATGTTCCCTTGATTTATCCATTATATCCCCTTGCTTGACTTTTGACTTTTAAAATTTATTATAGACTATCTTTTTGATTTATGCTACAGTTAGCATGAAGAATAATTCTAAGACTTGAATCGAAAACGAAGAGTGTTTATTATGAAATTAATCCTTATCCGACATGGTGATCCTGATTATGAAAATGATGCTTTGACCGCCAAGGGGCGCCGCGAGGCTCTACTGTTAGCCGACCGCGTCGCTAAATGGAGGGTGACTGACTTTTACTCCTCCCCTTTAGGACGTGCCAAAGAAACCGCACAATATTGTCTCAAGCAAATTAACCGCCCGACGACGGTTCTGAATTGGTTAAAAGAATTTTATTTTCCTGTAACTGACCCTGTTTCAGGACGTGTTAATGTCCCTTGGGATTTCGTTGCGTCATTTAGGACGAACGAACCGCTTTTTTGCGACCAAAACAACTGGCATGACGCCCCTGTCATGAAAAGCGTCCCCGAGATAAAAGAAAAACATCTTGAAGTGCGGCGTGAACTGGATAAATTACTTGCCGAATACGGATATCTCCGTGACGGCGGACTTTACCGCGTTTCGGGCAAAAAAGAAGTCTTTCTTAAGGAACCTGCGCAACCAAGTGATACATCCGCATCATTTCATCCGATCGAACAAGAAGCTATCGTCGTGATGTTTGCCCATCTGGGTATTATATCCGTCGTTTTATCGCATCTTTTGGGGATTCCCTTTCCGCAGATACCGCATAGTTTCTTCTTGGCGCCTACCTCCGTCACAATCTTGGGAACGGAAGAAAGATGGAGCAATGAAGCATCCTTCCGCGTCCAAGTCGCAGGATGCACCATGCACCTAACTAACGGCGGCGAACCGCTCTCCTGTGCCGGGGCTTACTACAGCGCCTTTCAGGAAGTTAAAACAATTCAAACACCTTAATTTTATTTATTGCGTCTATTTTGTTTGCAACATCAAGCTTTTCGTATATTAATGAAATATGCGACCTAAGCGTTGGCAATTTAATCCCCAAATTATCCGCCATCTCCTGATAGCTTTTCCCCTCGCAAAGTAACTTCATCACAGCTTTTTGCTTATCCGTAAAACTTATTTGCTCCTCATAAATCACCGCAATCTGTGTGATATCAACATTTTCCTTGACTTTATAATAAACCATTTTGAAGAAACTGGTCGGCGGAAGTTCCTCGCGGTTTTGTTGCTCAATCCGTTTTTGAAGCTTAAACAGCATTCCGCTTAACTCGGCGCCATAGTGAATGAACTTTTGGGTAAATTCATAAGGATATGCGAGCGAAACAGCTTCTTCAAGATATCTGAGCGCTTCTTTTTGCAATAAACGCTTTCTTTTCCAACACGCTATCGCCAATAAAATCAATGATTCTATAGCATCAATCGGACGGTTATATATGCGCGACATATCTAAAAGCTTTTTCAGCACAATCATCGCCGAATCATAAGCGCCTGTTATGATAAGCGCTTTACAGGTCGTAAACGAGATATAAATCATCGACAGTGCCGGAGGTGAATATAAATCCGCAGGATACTCATCAAGCCATAATTTCGCGGCTTTTATATCACCGCACCTGATTTTCCGCGTCGCCCGTAAGGCGTTATAGTTGTGATTTAAGTGATATGCCTGCTCCTCTTCTATTAAAAGAGCGATCCGCTCAGTCAAAATTCCTGCTTCAGGCGAATCAAGAACATCCAAAATATAAACCAAAATTGACATCGCACAAAACTTCGTTTCAGTCGGATAATAATCTTTAATCGCCGCAACGGCACGAAGGGCATATGCATGGGCTTGCTCGATCCCCGCCCTTTCATAATGAAGCCCTGCTTTCACAAGGCACGAAAGCAGTTCCCATTCTTCGCCAAACAACCAACCCGCTTTATCACTAAATATCTTCGTATTTTCTTCGGTACAACCTAATGACAGGTCAGAAAAATCAAGGATACTTCGATGAAACAGCGGCATATACATACTGATCGTGCCGCTGAAACAGGCAATCTTTTTTTTGTTCTTTATTTTTACTTTTTGTGCGCGCTCAATCACCTCAAATAAAGAAACGCGAAAATCCCAAATGTTCATATATAAAATATTATGGCTAAAATTCGGTTCCCTTAAAGCAATTTCATCATAGTGCGCATAATATTTATCAGCGTAAAGAATCATTTTATCCGGGCATCCTTCCGCACAAGCCGCGTATGCCATCATATAGTATATGAAGGGGTACAATTTTGCCGCTTCGCGGACTTCCGCGTATTTTTCAATTGCCGTTACTTTTTCGATCGCAAAATCATTGCGGTTAATTGTTTCCAGTAAAGCCCATGCTTTAGCGATTCCGCCTAAATTTTTACAGCGGATAAAATTCTCCGCCGCTTTGTAAAAATCCTGCCGCATAAGATACCAACTCCCTTCCGCATCCCAAAGCGAATTGATAAATTCCTCACCCTGCTCTTTTGCTTTCCTGCCAAGAAAGCTTTTAAATAAATGGTGGTAGCGGTACACGCCGTCGCCGCAGTTTGAGATAAAAGCTCCTGTTCGGAATAATTTTTGTAAGATTTTGACGCTGTTTTCCTCGCCTGTAAGCCAAGCGCATAAAGAAGGGTCTAATTCATATAAAAGAGATGTCCGTAACATAAATCCACGGATATCATCATCCCATTTAAGCCAAATATTCGTGTTAATGAACTCATCAAGATAATCATAAATTTCGTCGGACAATTTTCCGCCCGAGAGTAAAAACGCATTGATCCCGATTGCCCAACCATGAGTAATACGATTGATTTCCGCCGCCTGAACAGGACTGACGGGAGCACCGCGCTTTTCGCATAATGATAAAATTTCTTGTTCCTGAAATGAAAGTTGCTCGGCTGTTAAGCGCCCCGCTTGCCCTTTAACCAATAAATCGGAAAATCCATGCGGTAAATCAGTCCGGCTAATTAAAACTACTTTGAAATTATCAGGCAAGCGGTTTAATAGTATTAAAAGAATCTTGATTACATTATCGTTATTAATAAGATGTAAATCATCTATCATAATTATCGCTTTTTTTCTGATTGCAAGGGCGTTTATCGCCCGAAAAGCAAATTCAATCGGAGCGTTTTTAAATGATGTATCGGTAACAATTTCATTAAGTTTCCGGTTGCTTGGCTGGCATGATTTAAGTGCCAAACAGAAACGGTATAAGAAACCTGATTGCTCATTATCATACTCATCAAGTGAAATTACAGCCTTTGAGCAGTTATCGCGGTTAAGCCATTGCATTATCGTAACCGTTTTCCCATATCCCGCAGGAGCCTGAACAAAAATTATTTTCTGCGCAGAAAATGTATCCAAAACATTCATGACATTGATACGGTTAAGCATGATGCTACTCATTTATATCTCCCATTAGTTTCTTACGTTAATACGCTACTTTAACTATAGTCTAAATAAAAATTAATTTGTTAATGTATTATTCGCATTAAGTGACACGTTTTACGCACGGATTGGCTGTTTGGATGTTATTGTTTTATTGTGTACCGATAGCGTATTTTAGATACCATCTTGATGATGGTATCGCGTTTTTGGTGCTTTACTTGGTATTGTTATTGGTGCTGTTAGGGAAGAGAGAAGGATAGGGGGATGGAGGGATATTTAGATTACTTTAATTAGCTCCCGAAAATTTACTTTATTTAGGTTCACGTTTTATTTAATTTAGATTTTCGCGAAATAAAAGAACTGGCTAGGTCGAAACCATCACCAGTTCAGTGTAAAAGGGGAATTTTACCGATTTTCATGTAGAGCACGTTCTCTACAATGCTATTGTAGCATAGCCTAATATGGTTGTCAACATTTTTTTTACAATTTTTTTAGGAATTTTTTTGAGAATTTTTTTAGCGTAAATTCTCAAAGTAAATGCAACAGTGGCGCGCTTTTATTATAAAAATTAAACACTAATACCGAATAGTCGCTTCCACTATTTGACCCCATGTGCGATTGCAATTTATTTCGCGGAAATCAATATCATTTTCATCTTTACCGCAGTTTATGGCAAAATATGTTCCTTGCGGTAAGGAGCATATTTGTGCTGTTCGCACGAAATGCGAACCAATCCGCAATGTATCATTACTGCCCCCGCAATGAGCAACTGCCGCTTCGTATTGTCCATTTCCGTGATCATCAAGAGCAACTACCGACCCGCATCCATCATGCCGCGTAAAATGCCTGCACTTCCAATCATTTCCCCAACCTTCCCGTGTATTTAATACCAGATTCCACATTTCAGTTCTGCAATTATAGCCGTTATAGCAAGCATTATTATGAGAATGAATCTCAGGCAAAGTATAACATCCGCCGCTTACCTGCGTTCCGCCAACATGACTATGATATATCGGATTCTGAAAACATCCGCCCTGCGAAGTGTTCTGCGTCGCATTCAGCGCATTTAACGGAAGGTTATCACCGATATTAAAACTAACCGCATCAGAGTTCGTCGGAACGTTACCGGCAGAAATATGATAATGCCGTATATAAATAATATCCGGGTGAGTACCGCAGTCAGGATTACTGCACTTAATATCATTTATCGCCGCTTGAATTTGGTTAAAAGCAGCATCATTGGCAACATTACCGAAAATAATATTCGAATTTGCGCTGAGAGCATTAATAATATCCGCTTTTCCATTTCTAACAATCAGATTACTCTCAATAATTGCCTTCGCATAGTTTGTAAACGTAACATTCGGCGCGTTTCCCTGTGTTATTCCAAATCCTGATAAAATATTTGTTCTTTCAGCAACCGCTTGATCCGTCAGCAGCGAGGTTGCAAGTGCTGTTTTGCCGCTACTGACAGACTGAAAAAGTAAATCAAGCTTATCATTTATACTACCCAAATCAGAACCTTGATCCGCGAAACTGTTATCGATGTATGCCGTTAAATTCGATAGATTATTAGTTAGGTTTGAAAATTGATTATCCACATTATTTTGTTGGTATGAGAAAGTACCTGTCAGATAATTATTCAAGTCGGAAAATTGCTTTGATGCCGAAATATTTACAGACGCAATCCATTTACTTATATCATCACTCAAATCCCCTAAATTATTTTTTACAAAAGAGGCTAAATCAATAACATCACCGCCGATCTTTGTTTGCAATATCGCTAAAGCATCTTCTATCATTTCACGATTTTTTTTCGCTTGCTCTGATGTATCTTTACTAAATGCCGCCAATGCTTTTTCCAAATCAGCTTTATTCTGATTGGCAATTTTCACGGTATTAAGTTCAAATTGCGTAAGCATGTACTGAAGTTCTTCCGTACTTTTATTATTAATTTCCGTTATATCAAAGCCCAGATTAAGCAACATATCACGAAGTTCATCTTGTCTTAAATTAGTAAGGGATGTCATATCAAAACCCCATTGCAGGATTAAATATTCAAGTTCTGCCCTTGATTTATGTGCCAGTTCCGCCGCATCCGCACCTATTTCTATTAAAGCTTCCTCAATTTCCTCTCTATTCTTATTTGCCAGTTTTATCGAATTAAGTTCGACCTGCATCATGAGAACTTCAAGCTCATTTTTACTTTTCTCCATTAAATCTGATATATCGAAGCCAAGCTGTGACAGTAAATCCAAAATTTCTTCCCGATTAAAATTTGCCGTATCAATAGCATCTAAAGTAAGCTGTGATAAAAGAATTTCCAGTTCGGCGTTTTTGTTAGCTAACCCGGTGATATCTATTCCGATTGCAAGCAGCGCTTTTTTTAGCTCCTCATTATTTCTTTCGGCTGTTTGTAAGGCGTCAATTATTTCATTTACCGGCACATTTTGAGAGACTAATAATTCATAAAATTCTTCTTTCGTACCGTTAAAACCTTCTTTCAATGCAAGCTCATACAAATCTTTAATATCTTCAACCAATAATTCCTTTATGATGATATTTCCCTCATCATTATTCGGCAGAAGCCGGTTTGACTCATTCGCTTCTTTATATATGACTTCTGTTGTGTCCCTGCTCATCCGCGGGATTAAGATAATAATCACTAAAACTATAATTGAAATTAGGATAATAATGAGAAATGTTATTAATTTCTCTAAATTATTACTACTGATTTCATTGCGGAACTTATTGTATAAGACCGACTCCTTGTCTACAGCTGTTTTTTTGCTCTTTGTACGCATATTAAATTTTCCTCCTTAAATTAGCAATATTTTTTTGATTTTAAGATTTTTTAGCAAATATAAATTAATCACATATACAATAATGTGATAATGATAATAATCATCACCTCCTTGGCTTAAAATAAGCATTAATAAATTCGTTTGAATATTTGCACGAAAAGTGCAGAAAAATATAGTATGATTGATTCCGAAGGAACCATGACTTAATAATAGGAATATGATAGCATATACTTTCGTTGGAATCAAGTACTTCCGAAAATTTTTGATTTTTTAGAAATGTTACTGTAATGCTTAGTTAAGCCCCTGTCATCAGACGCCGACTTCCGCATCATCAATCGCAATCTTAATATTCTCTGTCAAGCGATGTTTAACAGTACTGTAGGAGATTGTCGGAATCCAGCAACGTGCCACAAATGAAACCCTGTCGGACACTAAATCATCAATAAAAACCAGATGTTCCCGTTCCTTAATAACAGCTCCTTCCGCTTTCAGAACATCCAAAATAATATTCTTCGTCGCCGCAACATCAACATCAGCGGAAACCGTCAGCCGAATGTCGAGACGCCGTTCGCTTGACGCGGTGACATTAGTCATACTATTATTGGCTAAAGTTCCGTTAGGCAAGACGATCACTTTATTATCAGCCGTCTTAAGCTTAGTATAAATCAACCCGATTTCACTAACCGTCCCTTCATTGCCCCGAAGATCTTCTTTAATATAGTCTCCCACCACAAAAGGTTTCAACAGAATAATCAAAACCCCGCCTGCCAAATTAGACAAGCTTCCCTGCATTGCCAAGCCAAACGCAACCCCCGCTGTCCCGATCAAAGCGGCGATGCTGGTTGCATCCAACCCGAAACCGCGCGCAATCGTTGCCAATAAAACCAGATAAAGTCCCGCTTTCACCAAAGAATCAAGGAATTGAATCAAACCCTTTTCGGCATGGCTCCTGCGAAGCGCTTTCTTAATAATATTCCGCAAGAAGCGGATAATCTGCACCCCGATCAGAAAAACAACGAAAGCCAACAAAACCCTGCCGCCAAGATGGATGGCTTTATCAGGGATCTGATCCAAATAACGGCGCAAAGCATTCAGATCATTTATTTCCTCCGCGAATGACATTAGGTATCCTTTCGTGTCTTCACACTAGCCTTCCCCGCTTTTAATTTTTCAACATTTCCGCTTTGTTTACGGTCTTTTTTGAATAAATGCGCAAGGTCTAAGGCGGCCTTTTTTTCCGCCGCGGCGATTTCTTCTTTTTGCCGCTTTTGCACTGCCGCTTTTTGGTTCGCAATGTCTTTTTCCAAGGCTTTTATTTCCGCCAAGGTTTTCTTCTCCGCGGATTTTTTTTCATCTTCTAACCGCTTCTTGATTTGCGCTTCTTTTTTCTGCCGTAAAACATCAAGTTCTGCTTCCGTATAAGGTTCATATGAGAATACGCTAAGTGAAAGGGGCGCGGAAGTTACCTTAAATGAATAGGGGAAATCATCAATTTCATTGTCCGCCGATTCCAGTGTCGAACTATTCGTCCGCCCGCCGCCGCCGAAACGGACTTCATCGGTATTGAATACTTCATTGTATTTGCCATAAAGCGGTACGCCAACCAAAAAGTCTTGCTTGATATTAGCGAAATTGGCGACCACTATCAGCGATTCTTCTTTCTTACGGCTCATCCGAATAAAAGACAGCATACACTTCTCAGCCGAAATACAGTTAATCCAACGGAAACCTGCGGTTTCATTATCAAGGATAAAAAGAGCAGGGTTCGCACGATAAAAATCATTAAGTTCACGTACCAATAAATTAATGCCCTGATGCTCATCATGATCAAGAAGCGTCCATTGCACCTCACGGCTTTCATCAAACTCGCGAAACTCCGCCAAATCCTGCCCCATGAACATCAGTTTTTTGCCGGGATGCATTATTTGATACGCATACGTCAACCGTAAATTAGCGAACTTATCTTTTATATGCCCCGACATTTTCCCGATCATGCCCGACTTACCGAAAGCCACCTCATAATGCGAGAAAGGCAGAATAAATTTTTCACTATAAGCATATATCATGCTGAAAGTTAATTCCGGATGATGATGGGCGCGGAAATACGGGTCGAAATCAATATAACGCAAATAATCACCCAGCCAACCGATGTTCCATTTGAAGGAAAAACCGAGACCGCCTTTTTTTAGCTCACCCGTAACAAGCGGCCATGACGAAGATTCTTCGGCAATCATCAAAATGCCCGGATTGCGCTTTCTGACAATCGTATTAATGTGTTTTATTAGTTCTATTGCATCAAGGTTTTCATTTCCGCCGAACATATTGGCGACCCATTCACCGTCACGTTTGCCGTAATCCAAATATAACATCGAGGCTAGTTCACCGATTTTCAAACCGTCTAAATGATATTTTTCTATCCAGTACAGCGCATTGGCGATAAGGAAATTCGCAACTTCCGGGCGTCCGTAATTAAACAGCAACGAGCCATTATAAGGATGGTTACCTTGCCTTACATCAAGATGCTCATAAAGACAAGAGCCGTCATAATTCGCCAAACCGAAATTATTGCGGGCAAAATATGCCGGAACCCAATCCAAAATCACACCGATATTGGCACGGTGCATTTCATTAACGAAATACATGAAGTCAGCGGAATCACCGTGACGGGCGGTAGGGGCATAAAATCCTGTCACCTGATACCCCAGCGAGGCATCGTCGTGATGCTCCATAATCGGCATAAGCTCAATATGGGTATAGCGCATTTTTTTGACATAATCAATGACCGGCGGAGCTAATTCACGGTAATTAAGGAAATCATCGGTTTCACTATGCCGCTTAAATGAACCTAAATGGAGTTCATAAATACTGATCGGGGCTTCGTCATTTTGTCTTGAACTGCGAATCGCCATCCACTCTTTATCGTCCCATTTGAAACTTTCGATATCCCTGACAATAGATGCTGTCTCAGGTCTTAACTCATGACCTTGGGCATAGGGGTCGGATTTAAATTTGGTGGCGCCGCCGTGTGTTTTGATTTCGAACTTATATAAATCACCTGAACTGACCGCCGGGATAAAAATCTCAAAAATACCGCATTTCCCCAGCCTTTGCATTTGATGAGCGCGCCCGTCCCAATTATTAAAATCACCGACGACACTCACCCTTAAGGCGTCAGGCGCCCAAACCGCGAAATTCGTTCCTTCGACCGTCTTAACCGTTCTTTTATGTGCGCCAAGTTTGTTATAGACAGAATAATGGATTCCCGCCGTAAACCTTTCGATGTCACGCGTATCGAAATAATCGGGCTTAAATGCATAAGCGTCATGTATTTCTACGATTTCACCATCGGCATCGGTTACTTTCAGGGTGTAAAAGTCGATATTCTTACCCGGGATAATGCAGGCAAAAAAGCCTTCTTCATCAGCCATTGCCATCTTGTAGGTGGCTAGTTTGTAGGGGTCTTTCAAGTCTCTGATAACAGCCATAACAGCCGCCGCTCCCGGTTGGAAAGTCTGAAGAAGGGTTGAATTGCTCCCTGCTGTATGGGGGCCCAAAATATTATGCGGATGATCTTCTTCGGAATATACAACGGCTTCTATTTTCGGCCAATTCATTAATTTATAAAGTCTTTTGTTCACACAAACTCCCATTCTGTTATGAAAAGCCATAACTATATATTTTCTTCGCTTACTAAAAACCCTCAGCAAACGTTAATGCTTTAACAAGTAAATACCATTCCTCTCTATATTATCAAAAATGACTGGTCAGTACAAGCGGTAAGTGATATAATCTTCAAAAACAAGGAGATTTTTATGAACGAAAATGATAAACTTTTCTTAAAGCGGATAAATGATTATGCCAATAAAACATTATATGATATTGACCCGCAAAAAACACCTGTCTCAGCGCAACTTGAGCGGCTTAAACCGATAATGGCTAATCTCGCTGAGGAAGAAAGCGTTAGTCTTGAAGATATTTTCATCAGATACATGGATTTAGCCAGCGAAGCCGCCGTTGAACGCGAAAAAGACTTTCAGGAAGGGCTTGTTTGTGATAATTAGGCCTTCTTTCGGCTTTT